>CAMKPI010000024.1 GCA_946414625.1 uncultured Spirochaetaceae bacterium
ATCTCATCCGCAGCCACCTTGAAAGACGCAACGGACTTCTCCAGTTGCCCCACCGTATCTTTCTGAAGCCGGATTACAGCGTTCTCGTGTTTGTTGAAATACTCCTCCGCATCCTGCAATTCAAGCTGGAACGTCTTTATCTTGTTCTCAACTGCCTCAAGGCGTGTCACATCCTCAGAAATAGATCCGACTTTTGCGTCCGCATCGGAAGTGAGCCTTGCCAGGGCAGCGAGAGCCTCTCTGTATGTGTCCATGGAGTGCCGCAGCGACGACAAGTCATCGTTGTATGTTCGGATATTACCGATCTCCGCTGCAGCCGAGTTCAAGAGGTTCTTGACTTCGCTCTCATCCCTCTGCACCCTGGTCTCGATCTCATCCATATCAGCCTTAAACTGCTTCATGCTGCTCTCGGTATCGTTCCGAAAACCTTCAGTGAGACGCCGTATGTTGGTAAGGGCGTTGTTGACACTGTCCTTCCTTCGCAGCACCAACATAATCACCAGATTCAGAAAAAATAGAACGACGGGTAGGATTATATAGAACGATGGATCCTTCATGGGTTGCCTCGCGGAATAATCAGATGAAATATTTGCGATATTCTACGAAAAAATTACGTTTTTTTCTAGTATTATATCATTCTCATCGCCGGCTTAAAAATGAGCAAAGCCGCGCGGCATGTTGGTACAAAAGAAAAGCGTGCCTCACGGGAGAAACATTTAAAACCAGTTCTCACGATTCTCACAACGATGCGAAAGCCTCTTTTACCCACGAATCGAAACCGGCCCAGTCGGGAAAGATCATTTTTGCCTTCGGATATTTCCTATAAACTTCAGGAGGATTGGAGTATTGTACCGAATTCGGAATTTTATTCGGTTTATTATCTCTCTCTTTATATACCGAACCCGTGTTTTCAAATTGTTCCGAACTCGGAATTTTATTAGATGGATAAAGCGGCGAGTTCTCGTCTTTTTCGCTCTTAAAGCACTCTTGTGTCCAGGATTCTGTCGCTTCAGCGCTGTCAGCAAGAGAAGCGCCTCTGCAATGGATCAGCGCAGCGTCGAGCCCTGCGGCGCAGGCACCAAGGACATCCTTATCATAGCTGTCGCCGATAAAAAGTGTACTTCTCGGATCCGCCCCGATTTTGCGAACAACCCATTCCACGCTTCTTGGAGAAGGCTTCAGATAAAGTGTATCCTCAGATGTAAATGCGACGGCCGAAAACTCATCGATCCCGATTCTCTGAAGCTTGTCTCCCAGTGGCCAGTCGGAAAGAAACGCGAGCCTGACGCCGCGCCCTTTCAGGAAACGTAGCGTCTCAACCACATCCTCCTGTCTGCCTATTTCCTGAAACTGTTTCAAAAGCCTACTGTAGTAATTATCTGAGAGCCACGCACGTGCCGCCTCTACGCTCTTAAACCGAGATGACATGTCTTTTAGAACTGCAGCTTCCCGCCAGTAAAAATCTCTGCTCTCAGGGGTGTTGTTCGAATATTCGAATGAATCCTGCCTTGACCTCACCTCATGGCGAAGCTCGGAATAAGTCTTACAGACAAATGGATGCCTTACGACAAGAGGCGTCATGTATTTTTTCAGCAGCGTTGGAGGATATAATGTGCCGTCTATGTCGAAAATGATTGTCTCGTATTTCATTTTCTGCTCCTCTTTGGATCCTGGGTTTTATCAAAAAAGAAATGAGGACAATGAGGAAGAGCCCCACGGATAATACCAAGGTCGTGTTCATTCATGTTGCCCCGGAAAGATGCTCGCTTCTGTTTCAATTGCCGCGGATTCGATTGCCGCAGTTTAAAGTGTCACAGCTTTTGGTGTCATAGTTCACGTCGCCGCTATCCAGGCTGTGCAGTCCGGAATCAGCCTTGCACTGGAAAGACGCCTTTCAGGTGTCACGGCTTATGGTGCCAAAGTTCCAGTCGCCGCTATCCAGGCTGGGCAGTCCGGAATCAACCTTGCACTGGAGAGACGCTTTTCAATTCTCAGACAAGGCTGTTTGTGCGCGACAGCGGGCCTTCTCAAGCTCGACCGAGTATCGCCCGGCGATGTTCTTCGTCCTTCCCTCTGGTAACACCCCTTCCCAGTCTTTTTTCTTCGCCATTTCCACAATCAGGGACTTTTCAAGAATGTTGGATGCCGGAAGATTCTCCCTTTTAGCAATCTGATCCCGCGCTTCAAAGAAAAATCTTGCAAAAACCTTCTCTTCCCGACTCAGGTTCCTGTAGCCCGGAAGCTTCTCCCATCCGGGACGATCCTTGTGCTTCTGTTCGGCGCAGTGCTTCAACGCATGATGAACATCGGATCTTAGAGCCGCGCTCTTGGAACCAAGAATTTCCTCCAGCGAATCTTTCAGACTGAAAAGATACCTCACATCCCCCAGGGCATATTCCTTCATCTCCTCGGTTAAAGGACGACGCGTCCAATTTGAACGCTGAAATTTGTGCTTACCCTGCGGAACCTCAATACCGAGAACAGATCTGATGAGCTCAAGCAATCCTCCTTCATAGCCAAGAGCGGAGGCAACAACGCGTACATCATACACGTTCCTGAGGATTATCCCAAGGCTCTTGCGGGCAATCGCGGCATCTGATTGACAGCTGTACATTATCTTACAAACGGGGTTCTCCAGAAGGGCCCGGAGAGCTTCCCTGCCCTCGGAATCGCGCGACAGGACCCATGCGTCGACAAGGTAGTATGCCGCACCATCGTAGATCTGAATCAGGCAAAGATGCTCGCCGTAGATATGGAGATTGGACTCCTCCTCAAAATCGACAGCAAGCGAAAAATCCCCGTTTGAAGAGAACCTTTCCAGAAAATAAGAATTCAGTGCACAGAGCTTTTCTGCGGTGTCGACATTCACATATTCTGTTTTGTTTGCATCTGTACGAGCCATCGAACAACCTTTGAATCCCTGATAAACCTTGTTTCAAATATCCAGTACTATTTTCTTCGAAAAATTCACCTGGACAGTCTCGATTCCAGCGGCAGAGAGCATCATCTTGGACGCTTTAACGCCGTCTGTATCAGCATATTTGTCCTCTCGATACACAACCCTGCTTATTCCGCTTTGGATTATGGCTTTAGCGCACTCATTGCATGGGAAAAGCCCTACGTACAGAGTGCAGCCGGAAAGGTTTCTGGTACTGTTCAGTATAGCGTTCAGCTCGGCATGACAGACATATGCATATTTTGAGGAAAGCATTCCACCGTCTCGCGACCAGGGGAAATCATCGTCCGAACATCCGATTGGAAAACCGTTATATCCTGTGCCCACGATCTTCTTGTCGGGAGACACAATACATGCTCCCACCCGGGTATTCGGATCCTTGCTCCTTTCAGCGGACAGGAGGGCAACCGCCATGAAGTATTCATCCCACGAAATATAATCTTCACGCTTATCCATGAACAATCCTCCGAAAAAAACAAAAAGGCGTTGATGAAAATCAACGCCTTCTATTATTGAAGCCTCATTTCGATGCTTTCAGACGAGCCTCAAGCGTATCGAGAAGCTCGGACAATTCCTTCGGCAGGTGCGATCCGAACTGCGGGTAGTAATTGTTCCTGATGTCATCGCACTCGCGAAGCCATCCGTCCACATCAACCGCAAGAAGCTCTTTCATGTCTTCTTCGGAGACGCCCTCCGGACGATCTATGGCATCCAGGGCAGGCATGATTCCGATCGGGGTATCGACAGTCTTGGCAGTTCCGTCGCAGCACTCAAAAATCCACTTCAGGACACGGCTGTTGTCGCCATAGCCCGGCCAAAGCCACTTCCCGTCTGCGGTCTTGCGGAACCAGTTCACATAGAAGATCTTCGGCAGAAGGCTCTGATCACGAGCCGCCTTGCCAACATCGAGCCAATGCTGGAAATAATCTCCGGCGTTGTAGCCGATGAAGGGCTTCATAGCCATCGGATCGCGTCTGATACCGGATGCAACGTCAAGCGTCGCCGCCGTGACCTCGCTTCCGACAATCGACCCCAGGAACGTTCCGTGAGTCCAGTTCCGAGCCATGTGTACCAATGGAATCGTCGAAGGACGACGACCGCCGAAGAGAATTGCCGACACGGGAACTCCGTGAGGATCGTCCCACTCCTTTGCAAGGGTCGGACACTGGATTGCAGGCGCTGTGAAACGTGAATTCGGATGGGCTGCCGGAGCCTGATCCTTGTTGTTCTTGTCCTGAACCCACCTGTTACCATGCCAGTCTGTAAGAGGACCCGGAGCATCGTATCCGATGCCTTCCCACCAAACATCTCCATCCTCGGTGAGTCCGACATTGGTGAAAATCGTATTCTTGGAGGCGGCGGCAAGGGCGTTGTAGTTGCTTTTTGCGCTGGTGCCGGGAGCAACTCCAAAGAAGCCCGTCTCAACAGCCATCGCATAGAGGCGTCCGTCGCGTCCGTATCTCAGCCAGGCGATATCGTCCGACAAGGTCTCGACCTTCCAACCGGGAATTGTCGGGATAAGCATCGCAAGGTTTGTCTTTCCGCATGCGGATGGGAAAGCTGCAGTGATATAACGAACGACTCCATCGGGATTGGTGAGCTTCAGGATAAGCATGTGCTCAGCAAGCCAACCCTCGTCCCGAGCCAGAACCGTGGCAATGCGAAGGGCAAGACACTTCTTTCCAAGAAGGGCATTTCCACCGTAGCCGGAGCCGTATGACCAAATCTCACGGGTTTCAGGGAAATGCGCTATATACTTGTGATCCATGTCAGCACATGGCCAGACACCCTCGTCGGACTCGCCTGCGGCAAGAGGCTTGCCCACGCTGTGATAACAGGGAACATAGTAGCCGTCGGTTCCGAGCTGCTCCAGAACCGCAGTTCCGACACGCGTCATGATAATCATGTTGCAGACAACATATTCGCTGTCCGTAATCTCGACGCCGATCTTTGAGAACTCGCTCCCCACAGGACCCATGCTGAAAGGAATCACATACATGGTACGTCCCTTCATGCTTCCCCTGTAGAGGTCTGTCATCGTTTTTTTCAGTTCGGTCGGATCAATCCAGTTGTTGGTCGGACCCGCGCCTTCCTGGGTGCGGCTTGCGATGTATGTCCTTTTCTCGACACGCGCCACATCGCTGGGATCAGAGCGGAAAAGCACGCTTCCAGGCTTCTTCTCCGGGTTGAGTCGCGTTGCAAGCCCGCTCTTTACCATCCCGTCGATAAGACAGTCGTACTCCTCCTTGCTGCCTGTGCACACGTAAATGTCTTTCGGCTGCGTGAGCGCGGCAAAGTCCTCGACCCACTTCTTCAGCCCGGCATGCTTTATGTCGTTAATTGTCATCTATCTCTCCTTTCGGACGTGAAAAGCCGCCCAAAACTTTTTGAACTTTGTTCGCTGTCCGCATTACAGCGCGTTATGGCTGCATTATCGCTACACTATGACTGCGCAACAGCTTAGGCACAACCGTAGAGTCATTATAGCAGCGCGGAACATTAAAATCAACGTACTTATGGAAACTCCCGGTGCCGTGTGCCACTGTGGCTGCCTGCTTGCGGAAACCAAGTTCTCAAACCACTTGGGGAATCATCCTGATCCGCACGCCACCGTAGCGGTCTGCGCACAAATAATGCCCGCCCGACAGCCGACGTGAAGGTCTGCCTCGCACGCCCAGGCTGCACGAACGCAGAAAAGAGTCGTCTCAAGCGGTT
Organism: uncultured Spirochaetaceae bacterium; assembly: GCA_946414625.1. Lineage (GTDB taxonomy): Bacteria > Spirochaetota > Spirochaetia > Sphaerochaetales > Sphaerochaetaceae > CAMKAB01. Next base: position 5,672 of record CAMKPI010000024.1, read on the forward strand.
AAAGAACCTTCTCGACCGCCTCGCGCACGACGCCCATGTCTACTGTCGGTTCAAATCGTTCGACAACGCTCCCATCGCGGTCGATCAAAAACTTCGTGAAATTCCACTTTATATAGGCTTTTTCACCAAACTTCTTGTTATTCATTCCCGCGAACTTGTTCATCGCGGCGGCTTTGAGACCCTTTCCGAAGCTCGTAAACGGCTTCTCTGTTGCGAGATAAGCAAATAGAGGACTTGCCGCGTCGCCGTTCACGTCTATCTTCGAAAATTGAGGGAACTCGGTGCCGAACTTCACAGTGCAGAACTCATGGATCTCATCGTCGCTGCCGGGAGCTTGTCCCGCAAACTGGTTGCATGGGAAATCCAATATCTCGAACCCGCGGCCCCTTAAATCCCTGTACATTGCTTCCAGAGGTTCATAATGCGGAGTAAAACCGCAGCCTGTTGCCGTGTTCACAATAAGAAGAACCTTCCCCTTGTATTCGGAAAGCGACACATCCTCGCCCTTCCTGTCTTTTACCGTAAAATCATATACTGTCATTGACAACATCTCCTCTGGACAAACCGTATTGTCTTTTGTCAACATACTTCAAAAAGCTTATTCAACTATGTTTTGAAGCCGTGCGTCCCAACATCACATATTATAAGCGCAAAGTAACCCCGTTGCAAGAACGCCGGGAGACACCGAAACGCCCCAAAAGCGACAAAGCGAAGAAATAGAAACACTTATCTACCCCTCTATTGCTCCGACGATATTTACTCACAAACAGTTTTATAAATCCTGTGTCACAAACAATGCGGCATCTGTCAACGACTATCAGCCCGCCAACACTTTTGATAAGGGACGCAGTTTTGAGAATCTTGTAGCACCAACAATGCGGCATCTATCAACCCGAGAGCACCCTTAGAACAAATACCTTCAAATACTCGCTCTCGGGAAACGACAGACGCACGGGATGGTCCTCCGGCTGCGAGACTCGTTCCAGAATCTGGACTTCCACCCCCGCGTCTTTCGCCGCCCATCCCAAAACGGTCCTGAAATCATCCCATCCAAGCGCGCCGGAGCAGGAACAGGTAAAAAGAATACCACCTCGCTTTATCTTTTCCATCGCAATGCGGTTCAAATCCTTGTATCCCTTCATAGCAGCCTGAAGGTCCTTCTGCGTTTTCGCGAGCTTCGGCGGATCAAGGACAATGATGTCATACTTATCAGGCTCCATACTGCGAAGGTATTCGAACATATCGGCCTTCTCGATCCTCACTCGGCAGGCAGAATCCGCCGGTATCACACCTCGCTCGGCGTTGAGGCGAACATTACGCCTCATGCGCTCCAGCGCGTCCAACGAAGAGTCCACGCAATCCACGCTTCCCGCGCCTCCCCGCATCGCATGGATGGTAAACGAACCAGTATAGCAACAGGCGTCAAGCACTACCGGCGGCCGTTTTTCATTGGAAGCGGAGGCAAAGGACAGATCTGATGGGCCCCCCTGTTCGTAAGAAGCAGAGACAGCAGAGCGGGAAGCACACGGAGCCGAAACCTCTGAAAAGGCGGAAACTGACCCACTGGCAGCGCCGGAAGCATTCGAGGAGGAGCCTGACGCACTGGCAGCACCGGAAGCATTCGAGGAGGAACCTGACCCACTGGCAGAACCGGAAGCATTCGAGGAAAGAGGTTCTACACCGGACGCCATCTCCCTAACATATTTCTCGAAAACCATCCGGCTGTTCCTTTGGTCGCAGAAAAAACCGCTTTTCTGCCCGGTACCGGGAATAAACGTATAGTAGACACCATTCTCAACTATTTCAATTGGATCAAGCGCCTTTTCCGGCTGAAAGATCTCCGGCTCCCCGTCCGGACCCGCCATATAGTACTCGGTCGACTCCTTCAGATGCTCGATGCCGCAGAAAGCCGGATCTGTGTTCAGAATCAAAAGCCCCGGACGAACAGCGTCAAACAGCGCCCACACAATATGCTTACGATTGAAGAAAGCAGGACGAGCGGACAGAACCACCCGCAGTACATCTCCATGCTTGTCGCAGGAGACGCCTGGCAGAAAATCCGCCTCACCATGGATGAGCCTGAATGAATTCGTGTCGCGGGAAGCAAATAGACCTCTTCTCCGCTCCACAGACTCGACCATCTTTCTCTCCCACCACTCTCCGTCGGGCTTGTCATCCTCTTTCCATGAGAGAAGGCGCAACGGTATATGGGAGTCTGCATCATACCACCCCCAGGCAAGAAAATTTCCCTCCGACGAGAGCACCTTGTGGACTCCTGCCTGAACCCGTCCGCCTCGCAAACCATCAATCGCTCCGCTGAACACCCACGGGTGCCGTCTCAAAAGGCTTTTTTCCTTCCCCTTAACGATGTAAACCATCTCTCCTCCAGCAAAATGCTCCGTAAAACCGCAGGACAACGCCGCAAAACCACTGTGCGACATCAGTGCATGGCTATGTCACAATATTTACAGTACCTGCATACGCTGTGCCCGCAGGCGGCACCTACTAATCTGGCAAATTGTGTCTATGCAATCAATGTACCTGCATACGCGGTACTCGCAGGCGGCACCACCGTTTAGTGCATGACCATGTTATATGTTATAGTACCTCTGCCCCAAAGCCGTGTCAAACTGCCTGCAATACCCGAAACATACAGTAACGGCGCAGAAAATCTTTCTTGATGTCGGAAAGAAGTTGCTCTATAATTCATTGGATATGCAGACAATCCCGCCCTGCCTTGTTCCGGTCATGGATGTCCGCACAGATTCGGACAAAGTTCGGAAAGTGAGTCTAAGCGATGCGATAAATCAAATCGGGCAGAACAAAGCGGCAAAGCTCTGCGAAATGACAGCATAAAAATGGAGAAGACTTCGACGAGGCCGACTCCACAAGGAGAATACTATGGAAAAACTGAACTACAGCGTGCTAAGGAAGTCCGGCTACACGGGCTACATCTTGGAGAATGCTCCGGAAAAAGTCATGCAGTTCGGAGAAGGCAACTTCCTCCGCGCGTTCGTGGACTACTGGTTCGACCTCGCAAACGAAAAAGCGGGCTGGAACGGCAAATGTGTCCTTGTACAGCCGATCGCGCCGGGTCTTGCAGATCTCATCAACGAGCAGGAGGGGCTCTATACCCTGTATCTTCGCGGTTCGGAAAACGGACAGAAGGTGGACGCAAAGAGAGTTATCTCTTCGGTTTCCCGCTGTCTCAACCCGTATACGGAGAATGGCTTTTCCGACATGATGGCTCTTGCTAAAAGCCCGGATCTTGAGATAATCGTTTCAAACACAACGGAGGCCGGTATTGTCTACGACCCCGCCTGCAAAATCGACGACAAGCCCGCGTCCTCTTTCCCCGGAAAGCTCACCCAGGTGCTCTTCGAGCGCTACAAGGCAGGGCTTTCTCCTCTCACTATTCTTGCTTGTGAACTCATTGACAACAACGGAAAAGAGCTTTTGGCTTGCGTTAACAAATACATCGACCAGTGGGGGCTTGAGGATGGCTTCAAGTCTTATGTAAACGACAAATGCCTCTTCTGCGGCTCCCTTGTGGACAGGATTGTTCCGGGGCGCATACGAGACCCGAAGGAAGTGGCAGAGCTCGAAGAAAAGCACGGCTACGCAGACCCGCTGCTTGATGTCGGCGAGGTTTTCGGACTATGGGTCATCGAAGGTCCAGCCGAGCTGAATGACCGTCTTCCGTTCAAGAAAGCGGGACTTTCCGAAAACGTGTTCGTTGCTCCCGACATGAGCCCGTACAAAAAACGCAAGGTTCGTATCCTCAACGGCGCGCACACCGGTTTCGTTCCCGGAGCCTACCTTGCGGGATTCGATATCGTACGCGACTGCATGAAAGACGACACAGTCCGCACGTTCATGAACAAAATGCTGGAAGACGAGGTGATTCCGACGATTCCGCTGGACAGGAAAGATTTGGAAAACTTCGCCGCCGCTGTACAGGATCGCTTCAACAACCCGTTTGTGGATCACCAGCTCCTTTCGATATGTCTCAACTCCACATCCAAGTGGCGCGCCCGCAACATGCCGAGTTTCCTCGATTATATTGAGAAGAAAGGCGAGCTTCCCCCGTGCCTCACAATGAGCCTCGCCCTTTACATAGCTTTCTATTCATGTGGAATAAAGGAACTGACAGACTCAGGACTTGTCTGCAAGCGTCCCAAAGGAGACGAATATACCGTCTGTGACGACAGGTGGGTGCTGGACTTCTACTTCAAACACAAAGACGACAACGCCGATATTCTCGTGATGTCCGTCCTTTCCAACACCGAGATGTGGGGCAGAGATCTGACACAGGTGTCCGGGCTCACCGAGAAAACCATTGAAAACCTGAAGCTTATCCGCGAAAAAGGCGCGATGGAAGCGTTCAAGGCATGCGTCTGACACGAGGACAACGGAGAATTTATGAAAGTACTGCAGATAAACCCAATTGACAACGTGGCTGTCGCGCTCCATCCCATCTCCCGCGGCGAAGAGGTATGTGTCACGGGCTACAAGGTGGTTGCAAAAGAAGACATCCCGCAGGGACACAAGATTTCCCTGCGCCCCATAAAAAAAGGGGAAAATATCGTGAAGTACGGCTTTGCGATAGGCTCCGCCACAGAAGATGCCGATGCCGGGGCTTGGATGCACACCCACAACGTGCGGACGAACCTTTCCGGCGAAGTTGAATACGCGTACCACCCCACTCTGAGGTTTCCCGACCCTGTTCAGCCGGAGAATTTTATGGGCTACAAGAGGCCGGACGGACGCTCTGCCATACGCAACGAAATATGGATCATCCCGACAGTGGGCTGTGTGAACGACATTGCAAAGCGCCTTGTCCGAGAGAACCAGGATCTTGTAAAAGGCTCTATCGACGGGCTCTACACATTCACCCATCCGTTTGGCTGCTCCCAGACGGGACACGACCACGCCCAGACAAGGCGGCTTCTGGCGTCCCTCGTCCGGCACCCGAACGCGGGCGGCGTGCTTGTGCTGTCACTGGGGTGCGAGAACCTGACTCACGAGCAGTTCCTGGAGGAGCTGGGTCCCTACGACCCCGCCCGCGTAAAATTCCTCACATGTCAGGATGTCACGGACGAGTTCAGCACGGCCAGCGCCCTCTTGAAGGATCTTGCTGCCTATGCCGGACAATTCAAGCGAGAATCGATTCCCGTGAGCGAGCTTGTAATCGGAATGAAATGCGGTGGCTCTGATGGCTTGTCTGGAATTACGGCAAACCCGACTGTCGGTCGCTTCAGCGACATGATGGCTTCTCGCGGCGGATCCACGGTTCTCACAGAGGTTCCGGAGATGTTCGGCGCCGAAGGCTTCCTGATGAACAGGTGCGCGTCGGAAGAGGTATTCAAAAAAGCAGTGAACATGCTGAACGGCTTCAAAAACTACTTCATCAGCCACGGAGAGGTGGTTTACGACAATCCGTCCCCGGGAAACAAAGCAGGCGGAATTACGACCCTTGAGGACAAGTCCTGCGGCTGCGTCCAGAAAGGCGGCACTGCCCCGATCATGGATGTCATTGGCTATGCGGAACCCGTTGTCACCAAGGGGCTCAACATGCTCTACGGACCTGGAAACGATCTTGTCTCCTCCACCGCAATGACTGCCTCGGGAGCCCACATGATTCTTTTCACAACAGGACGCGGCACTCCGTTCGGTGCTCCTGCGCCAACACTGAAAATCTCCACAAACAACCAGCTTTTCGAGAAGAAACCCGGCTGGATCGACTTCAACGCCGGGGTGATTGTGGATGGAGTGACAATCGATGAAGCAGCAAACGAGTTGCTTCATCTTGTAATTGAGGTTGCAAGCGGCAAGAAAACACGTGCCGAAGAGAATGGCTTCCGCGAGATTTCGATTTTCAAAGACGGTGTAGTGCTTTAAGGTCTGTTTCCGCGGTTATCCCGGTTATCCGGGAATCGCACGCATTTAATGATAAAGGGAGCGGTTTTGAAAGAAATTCAAAACCGCTCCCTTTTACTTTTTAACAAGATTTCCGAAACAAGATAATCAGCGTTCCACGTATTTCTCCAGGAAGTCCGCAACGCTTTTCTTGTATGACTCGGGATCCTCGAGAATCATCATCGTATGATCCGCAGTCTTTGACGACACCTTGACCTTGATTCCCTTCTTTGCATCATAGAGCTCCTCAAAAGCCGGCGAATACGGAACCTTTTTATCCGCTTCGCTGTGGAAGAAAAGCACTGGAAGGGACTCGGGATAGGCAGAAACTGAACGCAATGGATTAACAGAACTTGTAGAAAAGCCGTATCTCAGCTTCAGATAGGCATCCATTGCCGGGATGAACGGACGGAAGAATTTCAATACAAATCCCGGAACGTTCGGAATCAGCATGTCGCGCGACTCAGCAAAGGACGAATCCTCAACAATGAAGTCGAGTTTTTCCGTTTTCTCCGCAGCCATCAGAACGGTAGCGGCGCCCATGGACATTCCCGCAAAGCCCACCACATCCTGCTTTCCTATCTGCGTCTGTGCATCCTTCGCCACAGCACGGACATCCATCTCTTCGTAGTAGCCGAAACTGACGAAACGAGGCTCGTCGTAGCCGTGTCCCCTCTGGTCGAATACAACACAGTTATACCCCAAATCATGGAAAAGCACGACATGTGGCATCATATTGATCCTGTTTCCATTGTAGCCATGGGCAAGAACCACCATTTTCCTGCTGCCGGGACACTCAAAAATTTCATAATGGACAACATAGCCGTCTTCCGAGACGCACTCGTGCTCTGAAGGGTGGAGAGAGTCGATGTAATAGAAAGCATCGAAACCGTATTCCGCTTCCTTTTCCGCTTCCTCCTCAAAACTGTTAAGTTCAGGATGAACAAACTTCTCGGCCACCACCACGCCGAATCCGGCGCATAGAACGAAGTAAATCGCAACAATCCAAATAAGAATCTTCAGTGTTTTTTTCATAACATCTCCATATAAAAATCAAAAGCAATTCACAAAACAAACCAAATAACCAAAACCGCCATTCGAACAAAAAAGCGAGAGCCAGAGCCCGCAGAGAAGTCAGTCCCTTCCGAAAAGATCCCGCGTGTAGACCTTCTCCTTCACATCGTCAAGCTCTAGGCTGTAACGATTCGCGATTATCGCATTGCTCATTTCCTTGAATCGACGAAGGTCATTCACAACAAGAGAACCGAAAAAAGTGTCACCGTCGTTGAGAACAGGCTCATATACCACAACTCGTGCTCCCTTGGCCTTGATTCGCTTCATCACACCCTGGATGCTGCTGGAACGGAAATTATCCGACCCAGTCTTCATCGTGAGGCGGTATACACCGATTACGACCTCTCGTTCCTTTTCCTTGGAATACGAATCATTGGACCCGTAGGCTCCTGCGACCTCCAGCACCCTGTCGGCAATGAAATCCTTCCTGGTACGGTTTGATTCAACTATTGCCTCAATAAGGTTTTCCGGCACATCCTTGTAGTTGGCAAGAAGCTGTTTCGTATCCTTTGGCAGGCAATAACCACCATAGCCAAACGAAGGATTGTTATAGAAATTTCCGATTCTGGGGTCAAGACACACGCCGTCGATGATCGATGCGGTGTCAAGCCCTTTTATCTCAGCATATGTGTCAAGTTCGTTGAAAAAAGAAATCCTGAGGGCAAGGTACGTGTTTGCAAAAAGCTTCACCGCCTCTGCCTCGGTGCGCCCCATGATAAGAACTTCCGGACAGTTCAGAGCGGCATCCTTCAATAGCCCGGCAAAAACCGCTGCTCTCTCCTTCTCTTCCTCCCCCGAGCCACATCCGACTATTATCCGAGACGGATGGAGGTTGTCGTAAAGTGCACGCGACTCGCGGAGGAACTCCGGACTGAACAGGATATTTGATGTTCCAAACCGCTTGCAAAGAGACTCAGTATAGCCCACCGGAATCGTCGATTTGATCACTATCATGGCGTCACGGTTAAGAGAGAGAACCTTCTCCACCACGCTTTCGACAGCGCTCGTGTCAAAAAACGCCCGCTTCGGGTCATAGTTGGTTGGAGTGGCGACAATGACAATCTCCGCGTCTCCGTATGCGTCATCGGCATCGAGCGTCGCCCTGAGATGGAGGGGCTTTTCCGAAAGGTATTCCTCAATCTCCTTATCCTCTATCGGCGACTCGTGACGGTTTATCATATCGACCTTTTCACGCAGCACATCAACGGCAACCACATCATTTTTCTGGGAAAGAAGCACGGCGAGACTAAGCCCAACGTAACCCGTTCCCGCAACAGCAATGCGCATATGCCCTCCTGTATGATACAATCATATCACAAAAGACATTTTCTCTTCCATATGTCAAAAAAAACCACGCCTTACGGCGTGGTATGCTTATTTTTGCGGTATTTCCGCACTTCAAGGCGCGGCAATGAAAAGCCTCGCCTCGTTCCTGAACCCGTTATGCCTCAGGCATCTTATCTCGAGGCAGCACGATGTTCAGCACAATCGCGATAATCGCAGCAGGTACAATTCCGGAACCTCCGAAAATGTATTTCAGCCACTGAGGCATAAAGCCCTGCACGGCACCGGTAGATCCAAGTCCGTATCCCAGGCCGAGAGCAATAGCGACTATCGTCGCGTTCCGTCCGTCAAGTCCCTCTTTCGTGATAAGGTTTATACCGGAAATCACAATCGAAGCGAACATGAATACTGCCGCGCCGCCCAGAACCGGCTGTGGCATGATGGATATAATCGCACCGATTTTGGGGAAAAGTCCCGCCAGAACGAGAATCCATGCACCCATGGAAATAGCAAACCTGTTCACGACCTTGGTCATTCCAACAAGTCCGACGTTCTGACTGAAAGAAGTGTTCGGCAGAACACCGAAGAACGACGCGAGTGAAGAACCAAAACCGTCGCAAACCACTGCGCCGGACAGCTCCTTGTCCGTTGCGTCGCGTCCGAGACCGCCTTCAACCACTCCCGCGGTGTCGCCAACAGTCTCGACAGCGGTCACGATGAACATTATGCACATCGGAATGATCGCCGAAGCGTTGAACTGGAGCTTAACAGGAAGAAGCTTTGGCAACTCAAACCATGCGGAAGAGCCGACCTGGGACCACTGGGTGATGTAAGCATGGGTAAAAGTAGCATCCCCAACGGTGAACGTCCGCGGAAGGAAGAGACCGAAAAGGGCTGAAAGAATATATCCCACGATGATTCCGATGAGGATCGCCGCAACTGACGGGAAGCCCTTGGAAAAATGCTTGAAGCAGATTATGACGACGAGTGTCAAAAGTCCGAGAAGGAGGTTCGGCATCGCACCGTAGTCCTTGGCTGCGGTTCCGCCTCCGAAAAAGCCTATTCCGACAGACACAAGGGAAAGACCTATCGCCATCACCACAGTTCCGGTGACAACCGGCGGGAAGAATTTCCTAAGCGGCTTGATGATAAAGCCGAGCACCATCTCGAACACGCCTCCGACAAGGGAAGCACCCATTATCGCGCCGTATGCATAGATTCCAGCCGCGAGATCTGTCGTGATAGTTCCCGCCGCAATGCCTCCGATCATAGCCGCTGCGATACCGTTGTTGATTCCAATGAATCCGGAAGAAGTTCCCATGACAATCGGCAGTCTCGCTCCGATGGGACCCAGGGGATACAGCTGCAGGAATGTGACAAGTCCCGCAACAAACATCGCGTTCTGAAGAAGCGAAACGCGAAGCGCTCCCAAGCCGTTTCCAACCGTGATCGAACAGACTCCCATGATGATCAACAGCGGAGAAAGGTTACCAACGAACATGGCAAGGACATGCTGCAATCCGAGCGGCACCGCCTGTCTCATCGGGATACGTCCGTCGAGATCATATGGCGATGTATAGATTTTCTCTTTTTTCTCAGACATGAAAACCTCCATAAAAAAAAGAATGTATGTCCATAATAGCAAGGGATTTGCGCGCCTACAATCTTTTTTTGAAAAAATAACGGATGGGCGAAGGCGGTTGTCCAAAGACGGTTTTCCATTGATTATGAAGCCTGCCGCCGCGCCGTTTAGAAAAAAAAGCCATGCCAAAGGCGGAGTCGCAAAAAAAACCGCCATGGAGAAAATCCGCCACCCTTTAGTCGGCGCGACAAAAAAACGTCGCACCTTGGGGAAAAAATGCATCCCAAAGACACCATGGAAAAAATATCCGCCACGCCAAAGGCGGCGTTGCAAAAAACACCGCCATGG
>CAMKPI010000025.1 GCA_946414625.1 uncultured Spirochaetaceae bacterium
AAATCAGCATAGTCATATGAATATCTCTTAATATCCCTGCCTCGCAAAATCGGTCATTTCTTTTCATACAGATGTTTGTACTTACAGATAATTTTGCTATTATGCATAAACCGAGCAAGGGTATTTCTGTCAACATTAAAAAATTTTGCGATTTTGCGCTGCGAGATGCCGCTGATAAGTAATTCAATAATTATCATATCTTTTTGATACAACTTATGCTTTGTTGGAGAGGTTTTTCTCCCTTTTGGTCTGCCTAAAATAATGCCTTCACTAACTTTACGAGCCAGCGCTTCTTTTGTTCTTTGGCTAATCAGATTGCGCTCAATCTCTGCACTCAGCCCGAATGCAAACGCCAGAACCTTGCTTTGAATGTCATCGCCGAGTCGGTAATTGTCTTTTATTGTCCAAACCTTACATCCCTTGTTCATGCAGATGTGCAGAATTTCCATAATCATAAAAAGATTTCGTCCAAGTCGTGAGAGTTCCGCACAGACAATCAGGTCATCTTCTTGAACTCTGTTTAAAAGTTCTCCAAGTTTTCGTTTGTCGTAATTTTTTGTTCCGCTGATTGTTTCTTCAATCCAACCGTCAATCATCAAATTTTCTTTTTTACAGAAATTGTTGATTTCAAATCGCTGATTTTCTACTGTTTGTTTGTCGCTTGAAACGCGGATATAACCATAAGTCATTCGTTACCTCAAAAATGTTTTTTAGGTAATGATATAAAAAACACCAGCCCTGATGGAGGACAATAAAGTTCGCATTTTGAGAAACGGGAGGATATGGAAAACGTCATTGAAAACCCTCAGAAAGTTTTCTGACGAAAGAAACAGAAGGAGGTTATCCAATGACTGGAGACAGTTTAACAGGACAGATGTCAGCTTTGCTAGAGGATTTCAGGGTGGAGGACGATCCGTTGTTGGAGATGATGAAATATCTTCTGACCGGAATCATGGGACTTGAGATCAATCAGAGAACCGGGTGCGGGAAAGGCGAACACAACAGCGAGCGCACCGGCTACCGCAGCTGAGCCCGCAACCGAAGACTCAACACCAGACTTAGGACGATAGACTTGAACATGCCTTTGCTTCGGAAAGGAGGATACGAACCTTTTACCATATTGGTCGACCAGATCGCTCATCAGTCTCTATCCTGCCATCCTCCCTTATGCTCTCGTACAGGGATCAACCCAGATGATCATCGGATATTCGACCTCAAGACTCCGCGTCCTGAACCTCTCGATCATGCCGTCAAGGCACCTGTTCATCTCGGAGTCCTCAGAGGGTGCTGATGCCAAAGATGCCAAGGCGCTGAACCAGATGCCGCATCATCCTGGTGAAAACATCATTCTTGTATTCCTCGACCACCACGGAGACAAGAACCAGTTCGCTGCGTTGCCATCCTTGCCGGAAAAAGTCTTGTGCTCGAAAGCGGGGAGTCTTCGGTGCAATGCGGGACAGTATCCACAAGAGAAATGCCAGCCTGTGGATAACTTGTGGATAAATTCACGCAAAACCCCCTCCGAAACGCCTGGGAGAGGGTGTCTAAAATTTGTTAGTTCATTGTTTTTTAGTTGCGGTCTGTGTAGTATCTGTTTTTTCTAAATTGTTGTAACGAAACGAATTAAGTTTTTGAAACATACGTGGATAGATATATTCGATAATATCATTTTCCCTTTTAAGAAGGTCGTGTAACCTTGAAAAAAACGGCTGGTGAAAAAGTGTTCACAACTTGTGGATAACTCTGTTGATAACCGTTGATAGAATTAACTTTTCTTTATGAAATATGAACTTAGATTGTGAATTGCAAAGACGGTGATGCCCGGTGTAAAACGGAAAAACACTATAAAAGAAAACGCAATTGTGTTATAAATTGATTATGTTTTTATATGTAAATTTTCCGAGTTGGATAAAGCCGACAGTCTTTTCTTTCCTGCCTGTACGCTGGTATGCTCTGATGTATCTTGTAGCGTTCGCGGCCACATTTCTTCTCTTCCGTCGCCAGCAGAAAAAGGAGGCGGTTCTTGAAAAAATGGACAGAGAGAAGTGTGTGACGCTTTTCATGTACCTGATTGTCTGTCTTATCATCGGGGGACGCCTTTTCTCGTGTCTTTTCTACGAGGGAAGCATGTACTACTGGACACATCCCCATCTGATTTTCTGGCCGTTCAGGAACGGGCGTTTTGTGGGTCTTCCTGGCATGAGCTACCACGGAGGGGCTCTCGGAGCGGTGTTCGGATGTTGGCTCTTCTGTCGCAGATACGGTTTCAGGTTCCTTGAGACAGGGGATGCAATCGCGGTAGGCGTTCCGTTGGGATATACGTTCGGCAGGCTCGGAAATTTCATAAATGCGGAGCTTTGGGGTAGGTGCACGGGGAGCCGCTACGGCATGGTGTTCCCTTATGCTGAGAGATTCTCCTCTTCCCTGGAGTGGGTGCGAACTGCGGCTGACAAGGCTGGGATCGCGTATTCCGAGGGTTCTTTTGTGAACCTTCCGCGCCACCCTTCGCAGTTGTACGAGGCGTTTTTCGAGGGGATAGTTCTTTTCATCGTGCTTTGGTTTGTGGTCAAACCTTACGCAAGGAAAAAGGATTGTCCGTTCGGGCATGGGTTTATCTCAGGGTGCTACTTTCTGGGATACGGGTTTGTGAGGTTTTTCATCGAGTATTTCCGGGAGCCGGATGAGCAGCTGGGTTTTGTGATTGCGCTGGGGCGTGAAACGGAACCGGTGGCATTGTTCAGGTCTTTTTGGAATTTCAGCCTGGGACAGGTGCTTTGCTTTCTGATGATTCTCCTGGGAGTGATTCTTATAAAGTGGTCGCACGACAATAGAGAGAAGGAGTCTTCGGCGACACAGTCTGCCTCCCGGAAAAAAGCTGCCGCACAGGGCACTGAGGGACGGGGAGCCTCGTCTCGTGGTGGCGCGGGGAGGTCTTCTGCCTCCTGGAAAGATTCCGGCCTCGCCTCCGGAAGCCGCAGAGCCGAGGGAGGGGACGCCGCGTCGGTGAATATGCCTAAAAATTCCCGGCAGGGGAAAGGCGGAAAGAAAAACGACGAGAGGTGAATCCCGCATGTCGAACAGCGCTGAAAGAACCACGGTCGGCACGACCATCGCAGAAAGGCTGTCACGCCTACGCACCCTTATGGAGCGCGAGGGTATATCGGCATACGTTGTAAATACTTACGATCCTCATTTTACTGAATACCCGTCTTGCCGCTGGAGGGCGCTGGAGTACATTTCCGGTTTCACAGGATCCAGCGGGATTGCTGTGGTCACAAGAGAAGACGCACTTCTTTGGACCGATTCGAGATATTTCATCCAGTGCGAGGAGGAGCTCCGCGGCACGGCTTTCAGGATGATGAAGGATGACGGTAGTGCGGCTGGCGACTTCATGGAATGGCTGAGATGCGCATCTCGTGGTAAGCCGGCTTTTGAAATCGGTATAAACGGCGAGACTTTATCCATAGCTGTTTATAGGAAAATGCTGAAGACCGGGCTCAAGGTGCGGCCTCTCGGAGACCTCGTCGGGGAGATTTGGACGGAGAGACCGGAGGACAAGACAAGCCCGGCATGGGTTTTTCCAGCCAGGTTTGCCGGAGAGGGCGTGGAGAGCAAAATCGGCAAGCTGCGAAGCCGGATGGAAGCGGAATGTATTGATTACACACTGTTCACAGCGCTGGATTCCGTCGCGTGGATTTTGAACCTCCGGGCGTCGGATATCGACTTCACTCCTGTCTTTCTTTCATATCTTTTGGTGGGAAGGAATAGTGTAGTGCTGTTTACTGATCCTTCCCGGTTCGACGAATTGAGGAGATGCTCCGGTAGAAAAAAGTTTGAGAGCCTCGCTTCCCTTGTAGAAATTCTCCCTTATGGGGACGTGTTCGCATATCTTGAAAAAATAGAGGGACGGGTTTCCCTTGATTTCAGGAAAACGAACATGAGGATTGCGGGTTGTCTTGGTATTTGCCAGGATATCGGGCCTTCAGGCGGGCAAAAGCAAATATCTTCCACCGGAAAGGCAGACGGAGGCGCGACGGGTAGCGAAGAGTCTCGCGCGGATGTGGTTGATGAGTCGCAGTATCTCCGTTTTGACCTTCAGCCTGTGCATGAAGAACCCCGCACGGACGCGGGAGATGTGCCAGGTGCAGGTGTTGAAAAGACCAAAGACCGAGAGAAAACGTGCACTGGTGTGACCGAATTTCGTGATGCTGATTTCTTTGCATTGACTGAAAATAATCAAGGAAAACCACGCGCGGAAGTGATTGATGAGCGCGACGAGTATCTTTTTGCATTGACTGGAGATAATCGAGGAAAACCACGCACGGTTGTGGTTGACGAGCGCGACCCTGCGGAAACGCTGAAAGCATGCAAAAACAGCAGTGAGGTTCGGGGAATGGAAGAAGCCATGCTCCGGGATGGGGCGGCGTTTGTCCGGTTGCTGATGCGCGTGCGTGACAGTGCGTCATGGTCGCGCTCGGAGATGGGTGGAAAAGGCTCCGCGCTGTCAGAGCGGTCCGTTTCCGCGGAGTTGGAGCGTCTCCGGCGTGAAGACGCTGATTACCTCGAGCCATCGTTCGGTACGATTTCCGCATTCATGGAACACGGAGCGGTGGTTCACTACGCGCCGACGGAAAAGACGGACAAAATAATCGACCGGAGCGGGTCTCTTGTGCTGGATTTCGGCGGACAGTACCGTTTCGGGACAACAGATACCACAAGGACAATCCTAATTGGTGGGCGACGGGCTTCATACCGGGCTCCCTCGAGGCTTGTTGCGGACTATACCGCCGTTCTGAAGGCGCATCTTGCGCTCTGCCGCGCCGTTTTCCCCGAAGGAACCACAGGTCATCAGCTTGACGCGCTGGCGAAGGAGCAGCTCTGGCAGTTCCGCGAGACCTACTTTCACGGGACGGGTCACGGGGTGGGGTGCTGCCTTTCCGTCCACGAGGGGCCCATGAGCATTTCGAGCAGGGCGAACGGTGTAGCTCTGATGCCGGGAATGATTCTTTCCGTCGAGCCCGGACTCTACCGCGAGGGGCTCTGGGGAATTCGAATAGAGAACCTTGTGAAGGTGTCCAAGTTCGGCAAGAGCGAGGCGGGACGGTTCTACCGTTTCCAAACGATAACCTTTATGCCATACGAGAGAAGGCTCATAGACAAGGCTCTTTTGTCGCCTGAGGAGATATCGCAGATAAATGATTATCACCAATGTGTTTACGAAAATTTGGAGCCGCGCCTTTCCGTTGAAGAGGCGTCTTTTCTCCGCTCACTTTGCGAGCCGCTTTGACTTGTCATCCACAGTGACGGCGAGCTGGTCGACGGGAGTTTTGTAGAATTTTTTGCCGTGGAGCAACTCCTAGGCGAAGGAATCAGAATTATTTTTTGGAATACTCCGTAGGAGGCAGGTTTGAGAAAGATTTTGGTATTTGCAAAGAAGGAGGCAATGCTCTGCGTGGCGGCTCTCTTCGCTGTGGCGGGGCTCATCCTGACTCCTCCGTCAGGGGAAACCCTTCGGTCTGTTGACTGGAAGACGCTTTGCACTCTTTTTATTCTGCTGTCTATTCTGGACGGCTTCAAGACAGAGAATCTTTTCCTGCCTGTGATTCGTCTCTCTTCGCGCATTCGGGGGCTCACCGGGCTTTCCCTTTTCCTTGTGTTCGGGGTTTTCTTCTCTTCCATGTTCGTGACAAACGACATATCCCTTATAATATTCGTTCCTCTCGCAATCATTCTTTTTCGTGCCAGGGGCTGTGAGAGGTACATTCTGCCGGTAATCTGCGTACAGAATGTGGCGGCGGTTCGGGGAAGCCTCCTTACTCCCTTCGGTAGCCCGCAGAACCTTTATCTTTTTGAGCAGTCCGGCATTGGCGCCGCCGAATTCATTTCCATGATGCTTCCGCTTTGGGTGGGGAGTGCAGTGATGATTTTTCTGTTCGTCGTCATTATGTTTGCTGTGGAGAGGCGCCGCTTTCGGGATAGATCCGCCACTGTCGAATCCGCGGAACGAACAAACGGGAACGCCTTCAGAAGCCTTCCGGAAGAATCTGACTCCTGGGATTCGTCCCGGCGCAGGCAGAGAGCGGTGTACCTCGCGCTCTTCGCTGTGGCAGTTGGCATGATTGTGACGCGGACGAGGTTTTGGCCGTGGATTTCCTCTGGTGTGGTTGTGCTGTTGTTCCTCAACGACCGGACTCTGTTCAAGAGAGTGGACTATGCGCTAATCGGTACTTTTTTCTGTTTCTTTGTTTTTTCGGGTTCTGTTTCCGCGAATCCCTCGGTGTCTGCTGTGCTGTCCAATAGGGTTGCGGGGCATGAGTATGCTTGGAGCATACTCATAAGCCAGGTTGTGTCCAACGTGCCTGCAGCCATTCTGCTTTGGCCTTTTTCCGAGAATTTACGACCGCTTATTTGGGGGCTGGATACGGCGGGGCTTGTGAGTGTCATAGGGAGTCTCGCATCCGTGATAAACATGCGCCTTTATACCCGTGAGTATCCAGGCAGGGGATGGGTGTTTGTCGGTGTGTTCGAAGCGGTTTCTCTTATGTTTTTTGCGGTGATGTGTCCGTTGCAGGCGATTCTTCTCAGGTGAAAGCAGGTTGATAGTTTTTAAAAAATAGTCGCCATATAATTAGTATTGTCTGGATGCTATTGACAGTAATGAGATGAAAAATCAGTCGGATTATCAGAATTTAGCTGTTTTAGCACTCTGAAAGCCGGTTTTCGTCTGAAACGGGAGAAATGAAAAAATTTCAGAAATTTTTTGTTTTTAGTCTTAACAAACGGTAGCAAATATGTTATTCTTAACGCATTAAGAGGTCGGAATTTGAAATCTTGTGGTGATGGACGTTTTGCCGTTTGCTGCGAGGTAGGGTATTTTCGAGAGGAGATGCAAGATGAAGGAACTCACCCAGAGACAGAAGGAAGTTGCTCAATTTATTGAAAACTACATGGACACGAACGGCTATGCGCCGAGCGTCCGGAACATTGCGGATCATTTCGGGTTCTCGCCAAAGGCTGCGTATGACCACATGACCGCTCTGAAGAAGAAGAACATCATCCGAACCGCAGACAATCTGCCGCGCGGAATGGCACTCCTGAAAAGGACTGGTCCTTCGGAGTCAGGCAACCTTGTGAAGGTTCCGATTCTGGGTACAACTGCGGCTGGAGTACCGATCTTGTCCGAGGAGAACTATGACGGGTTTCTTCCGCTTCCGCAGAGCCTTTTGGGGATAAACGATGTGGATGCGGTATTTGCCCTCAAAGTGAATGGGGACAGCATGATTGAGGATGGAATCGGTGATGGGGATATTGCTATCATATTGAAGACAAAGAGCGCGGAGAACGGGCAGATTGTTGTGGCAAGCATCGGAGACAGCGAGGATTACGGCATCACGCTGAAGCATTTCTTCCGGAGCGGCGAGAAGTTTGAGCTGCGTCCGGCGAACTCTGCCTATACGAGCATCATCTCGACACACTGTGACATTCACGGAAGACTGCTTTTGATTATCAAGAAGTTTAATTGACTTATATTTTCGCGGAAGAGTCATTCGGGGGTGGACGCAGAGTCGCGGCTACTGCCAGCGATGTGCGCCGGGCGCTTCGGCTATGCAGGATCGTACGTAGAGTTAAGACGGCTCTCAGCGATGTGCGCTGGTACGGTTCGACCATGAGGGAGCGGACGCGGAGTTTGGGTGGTTGCCAGGAAGGCCGCCGGGTACTTTGGCTATGCGAGGCAGATGCGGAATTGGGACGTCTGCCGAGGATGTGTGTCGAGGGTCTCGCCCATGCGGTTTGCTTCGTTTGTTTTGGGGGCGCGTATTTTTGTCTGGGCCCTTTTCATGGCAACTCATGGCCCTCACGATTGTTGCAAGCGCTGTAAGCCCTTCTTGGAATGACAGAGTCTCTGTTATGCGGTTGTGTGTCAGCGGCTTCTGCAATGCGGGTTTTTTCGGTTATTCGGGTGCGGCACTTGATTTTGCTGCCGCCCTTTTTAGGCAGGACAACGCATAGCCCTTCACGATTGTTGCAAGCTCTGCAATCCCCTCCTGGAATGGCAGCGCCTCGCTGAGGTTCGGAGGGGTTTTGTTTGCAGAGCCTCTCAGGCCAGTTTTGTTGTTTCGTTGAGTTGGCGGTTTCCGTCAGAAATGTGACGCTCTGATTATGAAAGACGTGTATCTTCTTTTGGGACCTGAAAAAGGACTGAAAGAGGATTTTATTGAAAAACAGATCCAGGCTAATCCTCGATGTTCCGTGCTTCGCTTTTATGCTTTTGATGATTACGAGGACGAACTGTTTGCGTCGCTCGGGAATGCGGGACTTTTTGAGGAGAAGAAAGTTATCATTCTGTATTCCGCCGAGGAATTGAAGACAAAGCAGAAAGTCGACCCTCTTGTGGAATATATAAAGCACCCGTCTGAAGACGTTACATTACTTATTGAAAGCCCGGAATTGTACATCCATGCCTCTCTGATGTCCGCTGTGAAGCCGGCGAATGTTCTGAAGTTCTATGAGCTGTTTGAAAGCAAGAAGAGTGAATGGATTCGTAATTTTTTCAGTCGTAACGGAATGAGGGTATCTCCTGCGGCATCTTCGGCCATTATTGAGCGTGTTGACAACAATATCAGTGAGTTTGAAGATGTCTGCATGCAGCTCGCCTTGTATGTGGGTGGGCAAGGGCGCGGAACCGTTGAGGAGCGGGATGTGGAGGATTTCCTCTCGCATACCAAGACAGAGACGCCGTTTTCTCTTTTTTCATATATCGCAAAGAAGGATATCGAGGGTGCTCTTGGATGTTTGTCCGCCCTTTTGAACCTTGCGGAAAACAGCACGCTGGGCTCTGTTCTGGCGGCAAGACTTGCGGTTTTTTTCAGGCGGGCACTTTCTGTGAAGAAACTCATTGCCGAGGGACGCGGTATTGACGAGGCAATGGCAGGAAAATATTTTGACGATGATCGTCCGATACGCATGCCGCGAGATAAGGATGCATATAGGAGCGCTGTTTCAAATTATAGTCCCGCAGGTCTTGCCGCTGCTCTCGCAATTCTTGCGAAATATGACGTTGAGATCCGCGAACAGGGGGCTTTTCTTCAGCGAATCATTCTGGACAAGATGGTGTTGGATTTAATTGATCTGCGTTGAACGACCGTGTTGTTATGCGTGTGGCACTGTTGTGATGAATTGTAGTGCGGTCTTGAGTGCAATGTTTTCACGATGGCTGAGCGGCTTTTGAAACCGGCGGATTAGCGATGGCGGCGGGGCGACGTGTTTGAGTGAACTCGCCGGTTTGCAATGATGGCACACTGGTGTACGGAAACGACGGATTTGTGCTGAACGATGACGGTGGGGCGACTGCGGAAACGACGGATTTTCGTTGAGTGGTAGAGCGCTTCTCCGGCTGCAACTGATTTGTGGTAAATGGCGCGATTTGCGGAAGCGATTGATTTGCGTTGAATTGAGGCGCGCAGTCCTTAATGGCAGCGGCTACGCAATGCCGTCTGGGCGCAGTTTGTGAGAGTAGCGGGTTCTCGACGATAGCGCAGCGTTACCCAGAATCAATAAATTTGCATAAACCGCGACGTGCGCCAGGGCGGGGACGGGCAATTCATTTTTGCCGGATTGTCGCGCCTTTTGGTTATGGGCGGCTCTCCATAAGATCGCTGATTTTCTTGTTCTGAAAAAAAATCTTCTGTAATTTTCCAGAATTCTTCCCACATCGGGAGCGTCTTGCAGGTTTCTTTCCTCTGGCAGTTGTATTCGCAGTCTGCCAAACATGCGACAGGAGCGATGGTCCCCTCCATCAGCTCGAGAATCTCGCGCACAGTATATTCCTCCGGTTTACGCTTCAGCTTGTAGCCGCCGCCTTTGCCGCTTGCTCCTTCGACGAGATTTGAGGAGGATAATTCCCGCATGATAATCTCGAGATATTTTTTCGAGATTCCCTGCCTTTCGGCTATCTCTTTCAGTGGAATATAATTACCATCGCTGTGTTCCGCGAGATCCAGAATCACCCGTATTGCATATCTGCCCTTTGTAGAGAACATGTCACGCCCCTTTGCTCTGAATTGCACTAATTGTACTATGGAATGAGTAGGTAATACAAGACAATGTAATATTACTTATTGTCAGACAATCTGTAATAAATAATTCATCGGTTTTTAAGATGTTACGACATTTCTTAAAACAGCCTCAGGAGTATCTCCTTGTGTTTCGCGCGGCACACCG
Organism: uncultured Spirochaetaceae bacterium; assembly: GCA_946414625.1. Taxonomy (GTDB): domain Bacteria; phylum Spirochaetota; class Spirochaetia; order Sphaerochaetales; family Sphaerochaetaceae; genus CAMKAB01. Next base: position 10,222 of record CAMKPI010000025.1, read on the forward strand.
GAGGCTCCATATCGTTTTTTGGAACCTTTTGCCTTATCCCTGACACCCTTCTTCAAAAGGTCTCCCGAGGTAGTAAATAGTTTTGTAGAAATGAGTTTGGATGCCCTCTCCCTGTGCGTCAAGAATCGTTAGATTGGTGCCATCTCTGAGAACGAAAACCTTTTTGTGTGCAATTGTGGTAGGAACGCCGAACCGGCTACCTTCACTGGCAAAAAAACGTCAAAAGAGACAATCCTTTCAACTCTCTCATATTTTGAGAAAACGTTCTGCCCGGGAAGAAGACCGAGTCGCTCTTGTCGTGTAGTTGCTGCGGTGCGGAAATAAGCTGCTTTCTTGCACCATCCAAGAACTTGTTGGTTCAGGATATCAAGATTAGTGAAAACGGTACCTAGGACTCGCAGATTGAGGGAGGTACAATCAAAAAAATGACGCTCGGCGACGACGAAAAGTTCATCTGGCTTGATGCCGCCGTTGACGATTCAGCCTATGCACGACATGCCGATAAGGGAAGGATTGAGACGCTCTAACCTATGTGATATTATTACGGAAAAGTGTGATATTGCACAGTTTTTCGGAGTAGCAAAATGATAATAGAACGCACCGCTTATATTGAAAAACTTAAAATCCGTGAAAAGAACGGGCTTGCAAAGGTTATAACAGGCATACGCCGCTCAGGTAAGTCATATTTGCTTTTTAAACTTTACAAAGACTACCTTGTGGCTAAAGGAGTGAATGAGTCTCATATAATACAGATTGCATTGGATTCTCTGGAAAACGAAAGGCTGCGCGAAAAACATGAACTTTATAACTTTGTAAAATCTCAGATAAAAGACAGGGAATGGTACTATGTCTTTATCGATGAAATTCAGTTTACAGAGGGCTTTTCGGATGTAATTAACTCCCTGCTACACATTCAGAATGTTGATTTGTACGTGACAGGAAGCAATTCAAAATTTCTTTCAAATGACATTCTGACAGAATTTCGCGGACGAGGGGATGAAATCCGTGTAAGGCCTCTTTCATTGAAGGAATTTTTTCCTGTGTATGCTGGTACTGAAGGAAAGGCCTGGGAAGATTTTTACACATTTGGCTCTCTTCCTTATGTGGCGACACTTTCTGATGACACGCAGAAAAGGGAGTATCTTGAATATCTTTTTAATTCTGTGTACCTGAAAGATATTATTGAGCGTAATAATATAAAAGGTGATGAGGAACTGGGAATACTTGTTGATATACTTGCTTCCTCTGTGGGCTCCATAACAAATCCTTCTAATCTTTCAAATACGTTTAAATCTGTAAGAAAAATTTCAATTACAGACAAGACCCTCAAAAATTACTTGGATTTTCTGCAGGATGCTTTTTTGATAGAAAAGTGCGTGCGGTATGACATCAAAGGGAAAAGACATATCGACACACCTGCAAAATATTATTTTACCGATGTGGGTTTAAGGAATTTCAGATTGAATTTCCGGCAGCAGGAAGAAAACCACATAATGGAAAACATTCTATATAACGAACTGCGATTGAACGGCTATTCTGTGGATGTGGGCTGCCTTCCGGTTTTTGAAACTTCTAGTGACTGCACAAGACAGCGTAAGAATCTTGAGATTGATTTTGTTGCAAATTCTGGTGGAAAAAGATTTTATATTCAGTCTGCCTATGAAATGAAAACGGAAGAAAAAATTGCTCAGGAAAAGAATTCTCTTCTGACCGTAAAGGATTCATTTCAAAAAATAATAGTCGTCAAAGATGATATAAAAACGCGTTATGACAATGACGGAATTGTCACCGTTGGTTTATATGATTTTCTTTTGGGGCGAGTTGAGTTATGAGCGTATTTGAATGTCCTTTTAAGTCAGAAAACATTCTGAAGGATTTCAATGGCTTTTTTTATATCCTCCCGTTTCTCAAATTGCTAACTTTACTGTACACCATCGATAACAGAGAATTGACAAAGCGTAATTGAGAATTGACAATTGATAATGGATAATTGAAAAATAGGAGAATATACAATGAGCGACCGCATTTCATTTATTGAAAGCACAAAAGAAACTGACGAGAGGCTTGAGGCTTTGAAGCGGCTTTACCCGGAGCTTTTTAGTGACGGGAAGCTGAATATAGATGTCCTGAAAGAAATTACTGGCGGTGAGAATCCGCAGGAAGAGCGCACTCCTGGTTACTACGGGCTTTACTGGCCAGGAAAACGCAAGGCAAAGATTGAAGCAAAGGCCTCTCCAAAGGGAACCCTTGTGCCTGTTCCCGGGGATGGCGTAAATGAAGATGTGACTCATAACATTTATATAGAAGGCGATAATCTTGAAGTCCTTCGCATCCTGAGGCAGAGCTACAAGGGCCGTGTAAAGATGATTTACATAGACCCGCCTTACAACACTGGAAACGATTTTATTTACCCCGACAACTACAGAATGCCTGTTGAAGAATATAAAAGGCTTACAGGTCAGACCGACGAAAAAGGCAACGCTCTTACTACAAACCAGAAAAGCAACGGAGCATTTCATACAAAATGGCTGAACATGATGCTCCCTCGCCTGATGCTTGCAAGGGAACTTTTGACCGAAGACGGCGTGATTTTTATTTCGATTGATGACAACGAACAGGCAAATTTGAAATTGCTCTGCGATGATGTTTTTGGAGAAGAAAATTTTGTAGCTGATATTGTTTGGAAACGAAAAAGAGGTCGAGATAACTCAGCAAAATGGTTTAGTAAAGCTCACGAATATTGTTTGTTGTATGCTAAAAATTTAGATGATTTTGAAATCAATTATTTAGATTTAGATGCGGAAACAAAACAAGCTTATAAAAATCCAGATAATGATAAAAGAGGCCCGTACAGAATGTTGGGATGTTGGGCAAGAGGTACACAAGGTGGAGTAAAATACGATTATACTTCTAAATCCGGACAATATTTTTCTGAACGACTTTGGTTATTTAGTAAAGAAAATTTGAAAAAACTAGATTATGATGACAAATTAATTTTCCATGGTGATAATGTATATAGGAAGATGTTTATTTATGAAAATAAAGGGAAAAAACCAGAAACTTTATGGAGTGATGTTTCAAATGCTGCAAATGCATCAGATGAAATAAAAAATATTTTTGATAAAATAGTTTTTGATACACCAAAACCTACACCTTATATAAAAGAAATGCTTAAAATAGCAACAAAAAAAGATTCACTGATTTTAGATTTCTATTCTGGAAGTGCAACAACAGCAAAAGCAACAATGACTTTAAATGCAGAGGATGGGGGAAATAGAAGATTTATTATGGTTCAATTACCTTGTCCGTGTGATGAAAATTCTGAAGCAATAAAAGCAGGGTTTATCAATATATGTGATATAGGTAAAGAAAGGATTAAGCGGGAAGGGGCACAGATTCTTGCTTCGACAGGCACAGCAAGCGGGCATAAAACTACTGCACAAATGTCAATGGGGGGGGGTACTTCAATTGACAATTCAAAATCCGAACACTTCGGTCAAGAACAATTATTAACTATAGACGTTGGCTTCAAAGTATTCAGGCTGACGACCACCAACTTCAAACCGTACACCCCGGTTTTCGGACAGGACAAAGAAGCAGAAAATTCCCTCTTTAAGGAACTGGAAGGAAATCTTGTTCCTCTTGTAGACGGCTGGAAAGCCGAAAACGTACTCACAGAAATCATCTTAAAACAGGGCTTTGCCTTGGACGCGGACTGCAAAAAAGTTGACTCCTTTACAAAGAATACGGTTTACTGCATTAAAGACAGCGAGGGACCCGCAAGCCGCACGACCACGATGTATGTCTGCCTTGACCCAAAGATTGAGGGCGACACAATCCAAAACTTGACGCTCGACGACGGCGAAAAGTTCATCTGCCTTGATGCCGCCATTGACGACTCAGCTTATGCCAGGCTTGCCGATAAAGGCCGCATTGAAACAATCTGATGGGAGTTGAAGAATGAGCGTTAAAATAAAATTCGATTCAAACCAGGACTATCAGATTCGTGCAGTGGAAAGTGTCGTTAAACTTTTTGAGGGCATGGACAGGCAGGACACGGACGTGGAATTCCGTCTTGAAGGCAGTGACTCTGACAGAGACACTGTTCCGAACATGGATGAGCTGGACGAAATTAGCACAGATTTGATTAAAGAGAATTTCGATGCAATCCGGCGTGAGAACGGGCTAAAAGTTTTGCCAGAGCTTGCTCCGGAAAATGACGGAGAAACCCTTTTATGCACGCCTCAAAGTTCTGATTATTATTCCTATCCGGAATTCACAATCAACATGGAAACCGGTACGGGTAAGACTTATGTTTATCTTAGAACCATTTATTCTCTTTACAAAGAATACGGCTGGAGAAAGTTTGTTGTTGTAGTTCCAAGCGTCGCAATTTACGAGGGAGCAGTGGAAACATTTAACGCAACTCGCGAGCATTTTGAAACTTTGTTCGGGGCATTTGTCCCGCAGCGCATCATGGAGTATGACGGTAATGTTTCAAACTGCAAAAACTTTGGAACATCTACGAGTCTTGAAATTCTTTTGATGACTGTAGACAGTTTTAACAAAAATTCAAACGTGATTTACAAACCTACGGAAAAAATCAGGGGTGGAAAACTGCCTGTTGCATTCATACAGGAAACCCGCCCGATTCTCATTCTTGATGAAGTTCAGAATTATCGGACTGATACGGCAAAAAAAGCATTGAGGACTTTGCATCCTCTGTTCAGCGTGGGCTATTCTGCAACCCCGGGCACTGACTGTCCCAACGAGCTTTGCAGATTAAGCAGTTACGAAGCAAGCCAGCTGAATCTCGTTAAGAAAATTGACATTTTAGGTTTTCAGGAAGAGCAGATTGCAACGAACAAAGCCGACTACTTTAAAATCCTTGCTATTAACAAAAGTCCTCTTTCTGTGGAAGTAGAGCTGAATGCCTTGAGCGGCGGTAAAACAACGGTTACGCAATATACGATTAAAGCGTCCGACAAAGAAAAGAAAACATTCCAGGCTCTTACAAAGAATCCTGCATATAAAGACTTGGGCATTGAAAACATCAGTGTGAAAGACAACAATCCCCATGTCCGTCTTACAAATGGTATGCCCTATCTTCAGGACGAGGCAAGCTGTGCAAACCTTACACGCGAGATTGTTTTCCGAGAGATGATAAAAGCCACAATCGAAGAGCACATTAAGGCGATGGCGAATCTAAAAAGCCATCTGTATGATGCGAAGGTTCTTTCACTTTTCTTCATTGACCGCGTTGCAAGTTACAAAGGTGACAATCCGATTATCGCAAAAATCTTTGACGAAGAATTTGAAAAGCTCAAAGACAAAGTCCCCGCATGGAAAAACCTTTCCGGCAAAGATGTCCGTGAAGGTTATTTTGCAAAAAAGACCAGCAAAAAACCAAAGCTCGAAG
>CAMKPI010000026.1 GCA_946414625.1 uncultured Spirochaetaceae bacterium
GATGCTATGATAGAGGAGCGGAGAATTGGCTCGGATGAGATCCTTCGATTCCGTGTCTCCGGAGAAGAGATGAGAGCTGTGCACATGTTGCCAGGCTATACTCACAACATCATCAATTTGAGCGATACGCGAGACCTCGTGACTCTTATGTGGGCGAACGAAACTTTCGAAAAGGACAGGCCGGATACTTTTTTTGAGAAGGTCTAGTCCCCTCTCGGAAGCATGAACACTCATTTTTGCTACATTTTTGCCTCTCGCTGTAATATTTCTATACAAAGTTTTTCACATGCGTCTGAAATCGTAAAATAATAAATTAAATCCTTAAATGAAAACTGCATTTCCCGGGGTAATAAGGGTGTTGTGGGGAAAAACCAGTAACGCGACTCTTGGAGGGAAAACAATGCGGTTGATTATATCAAAGAAAGCGGCAGCCTATATGCTGTTTGTCGTTTTTGCCTCGGCGTTTGTTGTGATGAGCGTCTCGTGCAGCTCCGAGGGCTACGTGGAATCGCGATACAGTGCGGATCTCGTGGATGTTAGCCTCGAGGTGGACGCAGGCAGGTCGTCAAAGTCTATCGTCTATGGATATCCAGCGGGTACAAAGGAGATTTTCCAGTACAGAGCCTCATGGCAAGGCGACGGGCGGGGCGTACAAGGAGAGACAAAGGAGTGGACGGAGTTTCGCAACGGCAGATCAATAGGATCCTTCTCTAGAGGCACGTGGATTTTTGATGTAAGAATAATTCTCGGAAATACAACGACTTACGGCGTGATTTATAGCGGGTCTGAAACTGTGTCTCTCTCTGAAGGCACAAGTGTTGTCAAGGTGGGGCTTTCCTCGACTGTACCGGAATCCGGAGAAGGATATGTGTCGTTTGACATCGGGGTTTCCGACGAGTTCAGCAGCAAGGGAACGATAAAGGTTTTCGTGGATGGCGATGAGGTGTCAGGTCTCAATGTATATAGGTCGTCGTCAATGTCCGGATCCGTGTATAACGGCGCTTTCAAATGCGCGGCGGGCTATAAGAACATGCGGTTCGAATATTGGGATCTCGGAGCGGATGCCGCCGCCTGCGTCAGCAGTCAGGTGCTGTCGGTTCGCGTTGTAGAGAACACCACGGTGTCCGTCGAGGGAACGCTTCTCCCGGGACATTTTGCCGGTGCAGAGCTGAAAGTGGAATACAAATCTCTCAGCGCAGTTGTGTCCGGGAGGACTCCCGTTGAGCAGAACAGCTCACTGAACTATATCTGCACCGTGACGGGCGGCGGGGAGGCGGAATATCATTACCAGTGGTATCTGAACGGGCTGCCGCTGTATGAGCATGACTATTCCATCTATCCGATGACCTGGTATAACACCGGGCACTATTCGCTTACATGCGTTGTTTGGTGCCTGGACGAAGGACAGAGGATCTACACAAGCGGAACGCTGGATGTGGAGGTGATATAGCGCTTAGCGGTCGCGAACGTATCGGTGTTCGGCTTGGGGTTCGTGTTTCGGTGGTTTTATGTCCGCCCGCGACCCGGCGTCGAGGATAAAAATTGGATTGTGTGTAACGCCGTTTGGCAACTTTTCGGTTCCGGATGTGGGATTGTCCGTGCCTGTGAGTCACATGTCATGCGACTCACAGGCACGGGACATGAACGGCGCGGATGGAAAACTCCCCCTTTTCTGCTCGCGCTGAAGACTTCTTTCAAGGGATCTCTCCGCTTCCCATGGATTTTTGGTTTTCACAGGCTTCTCCTTATGCGTGTTGACATGGGATTTTGGGAGTGGAAGAGGTCTTCTGTCCGGAACCGTTTTTTTATCCTGCTCGGCTCGTTGTCATGGGTTATGCGAGGGCCTTTGCTCTCCGCCTTTGGAAAAACCTTTCTTTTCATGCGTTGAAAGGACTCGGATGTCTGTTCTGGAAGATCCGTCGTGGCGGCGGACACTGCCTTGGTTGTCTTGAAGTTTCGGTTTATCGCGTAGAGTTGGGCAAATTGCCGTCGTTACGGCGGGCACTGCCCTAGCGGTCGGCGTTGAACTGACGGATGTCTCTTCCGTGTCGGCGGGCACTGCATTGGCGGTCTTGAAGTATTGATTTGTCGCGCGAAGATGAGCAAATTGCCGTTGTTACGGCTATCACTGCGCTAGTGGTCGGCGTTGAACTGACGGCTCTCTCAAACGTCGGCTGTCATTGCCGCGATGGTCTGCGTTTTCATAGCGGCGGGCACTGCCTTGGATGTCTTGAAGTATCGGTTTATCGCGTAGAGTTGAGCACATTGATGTCGTGGCGGCGGGCACTGCCCTAGCGGTCGGAAGACAGGTATACCTCGGTGATGCAGGCTCTGCATTTTACAATGAAGGTTTTTCCGTTTTGGCGAAGCCTGTAGGAATTGTCGCGTGAACAGCCCTTGCATGGGAGGCGAAGGGCGTTGTGCCTGTAGCAAACACGGCTGATGAAAATGGGAATGCCGGACTCATCCGGGCTGGCGAATCCGCAGAGGTTCGGGACAAGGCTTTCAAGCTCCGCATATGCGTATCTGTTTTTTGCATAGAGGAAAGGTCCGAGGTAGTACCGTTTTTCAGGATACTGTCTTGCATATGTGATATGGGCGATATTGTTCAAAACAATGTCTTGGTGCCTTTCGAATTCCGCATCAGGTTTGACGCTCTGTTCACTAAGCATGAGCGGATGGAGATAGTGGAGCGCCTCCATTCCGCCGGCTGACGGGTCTTTTCTTTCCGTCGCTTCGGAGAAATTTTTTTCGTAGGACGCGATTTCTCTGTTTTCAGTAGATTTCTCACGGGCTTCCGGTGTTTCCGCCCCGTTCATTTCCGCTTCAAACGCTGCGTCGAGTTTTTTGTAGACAGATCTTCTTATCTCTTTCAGCGAAGAGAGTGGAATGAAAGGCTGTGGATGTCCGCTTTTATTACTAACAGAGAGGTGTCCCAGAGTGAAGTAGCTCTTGTCAGACGAGGAGAAGACCTTTTCAAGGGTCGGTTCAATGAGAGTCTGGGTTTTTGCTTCCTCTATAGCAACTGGATAGGATTCGCCGTTAACGACGATTCTTCCGGGGAAGAGTTCGATTCCAAAATCCTGTGGTTTCTTAAAGAGAGGGAGGTTTTCCGAGAGCAGGGGAAGAGCCGCGTTATGGCGACCGGTGCAGTAGACAGGTGTCCCTGACGGTACGCTTTTCGCAAATTTATCGGTGGGAAAGTTGATTGTAGCCGTCTCTCCCTCGCCTATGAAGCTGCGTCCGGAGCTGATTTCCGTGAGAGCGAAGCCTGCCGATTCCGTCCCTGAAATGACAAACAGTCCGTCGCGGAGAGAAACGGGTTTTTCAAAGAGAAGTGTAGCTTTTCCGTGGAAAGATCTCTTTACGGTCCCTATTATTATGCCCCTGTTCCCTGGCCAGTCGGGGCTTGTCATCGCTTCGGTGTTCATGCAACCACTCGCCGCATCGAAAAAGGCAGTTGTGGTTTCACGGGAGAATGTTGTCCGCATGTTGTCCGAAAGGTTTGCGAGCGTCTTGTCCGAAAAAACAGCCTTGCCACAGACACGGTCGATCAGACTCCTGTAGTACAGGGCAGAACTGTAAACGTATTCCGCACTTTTCATGCGGCCCTCGATTTTGAAGCTGTCAATGCCAATCTCTATAAGTTTTGCTATCTTTTCTCCAAGACAGAGGTCTTTCATCGAAAACGGGTAGAATTTTCCGATTTCCGCCGTCTCAGGGCTTTTTTCCGCAGAGAACCATGTCCTGCATATCTGAGCGCAGGATCCGCGGTTTGCGCTCCGACCGGTGAGAACCTCGCTTGCCATGCACAGCCCGGAGAAGCCGTAGCACATCGCTCCGTGGATGAAAACCTTCAGCTCAATATCCGGGCATGAATTGCGTATATCGCTGATTTCCTTAAAAGACAACTCGCGGGCAAGAACAATTCGCTTGAACCCTATCTCTTGCAGGATTCTGACGCCTTCCACTGTGTGGACCGCCAGCTGGGTGGAAGCGTGAAGACTCAGGGACGGAAAGCGTTCTCTGATTATCCTTGCCACTCCCAAGTCCTGAACAATGACTCCATCACAGGTCGTATACTCCACCTGTTTTAACAGTCCCATGAGTTCAGGGATCTGTTCGTCGTCGAGAAGGGTGTTGATTGTGATGTAGTATTTCTTCCCGTTTTCTTTGCAGAATCTTGCGATTTTACGTAGGTCGTCGAACGAGAAATTGACGGCTCCCTTTCGCGCGGAGAATGACTTCAACCCGAAGTAAACCGAATCGGCGCCGCCTTTGAAGGCATACAGAGCGCACTGGAGAGACCCTGCCGGCAGGGACAGTTCGGGTGTGTTCATTTTTCTCCCCTTGCCTCGCGTGTTGCCTTGTGCAGCGCCCGCATGACACGCAGGCTGTCCCTGACCGGTCTGAAATGGCTTCCGCGGCGAGTCTCGTCGTTGTAAACGCTTTTGACCCAGACTTGCATAATCTCATGCCTGTATGCAAAATTCACAAGCATGTTCATTTCGTAGTCGAAGCCGTCTCCTTCGATGGATGCCGCTTCTTCCATGAGAGAGCGGCTCATTGCCCTAAGCCCTGTCTGCGTGTCCGTGAGATGAACGCCGGTCTTCTTGTAGAAAAGGCGTATCGTATGTCTGTTGCCGATTTTGCTTCGCAGCGGCATTTCCGCCCAGTTAAAGCCCCTGCATCCGAGGACAAGCGCGTTCGGATTCTCGGAAAGCGTCCTTGCGCATTTGACAATGTCGGCAGTCCTATGCTGCCCGTCTGCATCGGCCGTCACCACGCCTTCGGCTTCGGTGTTTTCCAGTACATGCCGGAAGGCTGTTTTCAGCGCCGCTCCCTTTCCCCTGTTCGTTTTGTGGTGGAGGACCGTCACGCGTCCGCCCTCCGAAGCAAGAAGCCTGAAGACTTCCGCGCTTTCTGATGTCTCGGATCCATCGTTCGTTACAACGATGTGTTCTATACCACCGCGCAGCAATTCAGAGCATAGCGTATTGAGGTTTCCGTTCGGGTTATAGGCGGGAATCACCGCGTAGATTCTCATGGATCGCCGGTGTCAGCCTTTTTTCTGCTCTTTGCTTTGCATCCGGGCCCAGGAGTCCTTCAGCGTCACCGTCCGGTTGAAGACAAGACGCGCGGGTGTTTCGTCCGTTGCCGGCACTGAATCCTTATCAAGACAGAAGTACCCCAACCGCATGAACTGGAGATAGTCTCCGAGTTTCACGTTACCGAGCGACTCTTCCACCTTTGCGTTTTTCACGACGACAAGGCTTTCCGGGTTCAGGTCGTCGAGGTAGTTTCCTGTCTCGGAGCCCGGATCCTCCGCTTTGAAGAGCTTGTCGTAGAGCCGTAACTCCGCATCGATGCAGTGCGATGCGGACACCCAATGGATGGTTCCTTTGACGCGCCTTCCATCGGCAGTCTCTCCGCCCCGCGATTCGGGGTCGTATTCGGCATGTATGGAGACGATTCTGCCATTCTCGTCTTTTTCGCAGGAAGTAGCCTTCACGTAGTATGCGCTTTTAAGTCGGACTTCTCCCCCGATGTAGAGACGGTGCCAGCCCTTCACAGGCTCCTCCATGAAGTCATCCGCTTCGATGAAAAGCTCCCGAGTGAAAGGGACCCGCCTTGTGCCGTCTTCGGGCTTTTCGGGATTGTTCTCCACGTCGAAATATTCCGTGATATCAGTCTTGTAGTTGTCAATCACAAGGCGTACCGGGTTCTTTACAGCCATCACACGGCGAGCCCGTTTGTTCAGATCCTCGCGGACGCAGAACTCCATCAGGCTGTAATCCACTGTGGATTCGACCTTCGCGACGCCCACCCGCGCAATGAAATCCTTCATCGCCTCGGGACTGTAGCCCCTGCGGCGTATTCCGCTGATTGTGGGCATTCTTGGGTCGTCCCAGCCAGAAACAAGGCCGTTCTTTACAAGGGAAAGAAGGCGCCGCTTGCTCATAACAAGGTAATTTATGTTGAGACGGGCGAATTCGTACTGATGCGGAGTGTGGTCGATGCCGTCGATGGAGCATGCCCAGTCGTATGCGGGGCGGTGATCCTCGAATTCAAGGGTGCAGATGGAGTGGGTGATGCCTTCGATGGCGTCCGAGATCGGGTGTGTGAAGTCATACATGGGATAGACGCACCATCGGTTGCCGGTTCGGGGATGCTCGGCAAATTTGATTCTGTAGAGGGCCGGATCCCGCATGTTGATGTTGGGGGATGCCATGTCCAGGCGCGCCCGGAGCAGGTATTTGCCCTCGGGGTGCTTTCCCGCTGCCATCTCCTCAAACAGACGGAGGTTCTCTTCGATAGGCCGGTCGCGATCCGGGCTGTTTACGCCGGGCTCGGTGAGGGTTCCGCGGTTCTTGCGCACTTCCTCGGGGCTTTGGCTGTCAACGTATGCAAGCCCCTCCTTGATGAGCCGCACCGCTATCTCGTAGAGGCGTTCGTAGTAGTCGGACGCGTAGAACTCGTTATCCCCCCAGTCGAAACCAAGCCAGCGGATGTCGCTCTTTATGGAGTTTATGTATTCCATATCCTCCTTTTCGGGGTTGGTGTCGTCCAGGCGAAGGTGGCACACTCCGCCGTATTTCTGGGCAAGACCAAAGTTGAGGCAGATGCTTTTTATATGGCCTATGTGGAGATATCCGTTCGGCTCCGGCGGGAATCGGGTGACAATCTTGTTTCCCGGGACGCGACCCGCCGCCAGGTCGTCTTCTATGATTTTCTCTATGAAGTTAAGGTTTTTGCTGTCTTCCATCTTGCCCTCTGCACTGTTTTGTCTTTTCGGGAGACCTGCGGTTCGTTTTGTTCTCTTCTGTACCGAGGCTTCCGCATCTTTTATATGTGCTTTCCTTATGATATAGTAAGACCTATGTTTGTTTCAATCGGAGAGGCGGTAATCAAGGTGAAAAACTCGCGGATCGAGGTGTCGGGCTTCGGTTTTGAAGAGGCTCTGGCTTCTTCCGGCGCTCTCATGGGGGCGGCTTTTCTCGGAGGGGTCTCCTCGGACGCACACGGGACGCTTATTCTTGAGCGCATAATCGACGGACTTATCCTTTTCGATCCGGTTTTTTGCGGCGTGGAGAGCCCTACCGCAGTTTTCGATTGGAACCCCGGAAAAGGCTCTTATGTACACAGGGGCGGCTTTTTGGAGGAAACGTCGATGTTCCGCATCACGGCGGAGCAGCTTGACGAGGCTTTCGCGTCGAATACCGACATAGATACCGTTGTGTTCGGCGGTCCGGTATTCACCTGTCCGCGGGCAGCAGAGGAGATTACAGGTTTTCTGCAAACCCGGCGCGATGTGCGGAGGATTTTCAAGCCCGGTGTGTCGCATTGTCTTGAGCTCGGCATTTTATGCCGCGAATCGGTCGAGAGCCTCTCTTTGCACGGCGGCGTGAACTGCGGCATGGAAGATCGTGGGCATGATAATAAAAATCAGAGCCTCTCTTTGCACGGCGGTGTGAACTGCGGCGTTCGAAACGAAGGTCAGGACGAAGAGCACATTCGCCGCACTGCGTGTGCCGGTGCGCTAAGCGTCGGGGCTTTCCATGGCGAATCTTCTCTGGGCGGGGCCTTTGCTGGCGCGTCTGTGCCGGGAGCGGCTCCGGAGTGCGGGCATTTGCAAAACGGTGCCTCAACCGGCAGGAATGTGTCGGGCGCGGCTCCGGACAACGCGACCCCGGATACCGAGCCCTCGCGGATGAGCAGTGTCTTCAGCGGGGATTCGGGAGGATTCCGTTTTGCTTATGGGCTATTCGCTGCCGATGTGAAAACAACGCTTCGCGAATACAAAAGAAGCATCATCCGTGCGCTTAAGGTGGCGGACGAGGTGGTGACGGACGATGCTGACAAGGCTTTTTTTGAAGACGCAGGAATATCGCTCGAGAATAATTTTTTGGAGTAAATATGGGTTTGAACAACAGAAAGGCGGCAGCCTTGATGTTTTTAGCGCCGATGATCTGGGGAATATCCTTTTCCTTCCAGAGCATGGTAGCCGGACATATCGGACCTTTTTCTTTCAACGCCATGCGCATGGCGGTGGGGGTTTTGTGTCTTTTGCCGCTCACAGTGGTGAGCGTGAGAAGGCGTGGCAGGCAGTATCTTAAAAAGCTCGCCTATTCCGGAGCATTCGCTGGAATCCTTCTTTTTGTAGCATGTTTCCTTCAGCAGGCGGCGATGGTCACTACAACGGCAGGAAAGAGCAGCTTTATAACAAGTCTGTATGTACTGTTCGTGCCGATTATAACTTTTTTCATGGGTCGGAAAGCCCGGGCTTCGACCTGGTTTTGCGTCGCTGTAGCGGTAGTCGGAGCTTATCTCCTCTGCATGGACGGAGAAGCCGGAATTTCGAAAGGAGACATTCTGGTACTTCTTTGCGCCGTTGTATTCGCGTTTCATCTCCTTGCCGTCGAGAAGCTGGGGTCGGATTTGTCCGGAATAGATTTCTGCGCCGTTCAGTTCGCGACCTGCGTGGTTTTGGGTTTTGTTTCCTCGTTTATTGCCGGAGAGAAGGTGTCAGGGGAAACCATATCCCGGTCGATTCTTCCGATTCTGTACACCGGAGTCTTCTCCTGCGGAGTTGCGTACACAATACAGATTGTCTGCCAGAAATATGTCAGCGCCACGAAAATCGCTCTTATCATGTCGCTTGAGAGTGTTTGGGGTGCGTTGGGCGGTGCGTTGATTCTCGGAGAGAGGATGAGTCCGAAGCAGACGGCCGGCTGCGTTCTGATGTTTGCCGCAGTGCTTTTCTCCCAGTTGAATGCGGAGCGCGGAGCATAGCGCCGGCTATGGACAGGTGCGTTCTATGACAAGGTACTTTTTTCCGTTATACTACCAGCTATGAACAGTACAGGGAGCCGGATAAGGCTTAAAACCACCCTCTTTGATATTGTCTTCACTCTTTTGCTTGCTGCTCTTACAGTATATCTTTCCGTGAGGTTTGCAACCCGAGGTAAGGGTGTATACGCCCAGGTGACCACACCGCACGGCAACTATGTATACTCATTGGAGCAGGGTGGTAGGCATGAGATTCAGGGACTATACGGCGGGACAACGATCAATATAGAGAACGGAGCGATAAGTATCGTTGAATCATTCTGTCCGAACAAGACCTGTGTCAGCAAGGGCGCGATTTCCGAGGTCGGCGAGTTCAACGCGTGCCTGCCGAACGGAGTCTCGGTTTACATCACGGACAGCCCTTCGGCGGATAAGGCGAGGGAATACGTCTCAGGGAGCGGGGAGAAGGCGGATGCTGTCTCAATCTAAGCGCAAGATTTCCCTTTTCGCTGCCTTGTGCCTCTTCTGTTCAATGCTGGAGCTTTCGATCCCCAAGCCTGTGTTCATAAGGCTGGGCTTTTCAAATTCTCCGTTGCTTGCCGCCCTGTACTGCGGTTTCACTCTTCCGGAATTTGCGTATCTGACGCTTTTGAAAATACTTCTTCAGGGAATCATAAACGGCACACTGTTTTCCTATGCGTTTGTCCTCTCCGCTGCCGGCGGACTGTCCAGCGCGGCGGCGATGTATATTGTCTATAGGGCGTTCAGCGGATCTTCCAGGGGTTTACATCGGGGAGCCGGGCAGGAGACGAAGAGCGGTGGAAAGAGGACAATCTTTCCGGAGTTTTCGATTTCAATGATAACGGTGAGCGAAGTCGGGGCATTTGTGTCGAACACGGTGCAGATTTTCGTATCGCGGTTTTTCCTCGGCCCCGGGGTCTATGCCTTGTCGCCTGTAATTCTTGGCTTCGGCATCGTCAGTTCGTTTGTTCTTGGGCTACTGACGCAGCTCTTCTGCTCAAATAGCGAATTTCTGAAGACAATTCAGGAGCCGTCTTTTTTCGCCGCCTTCCTCCCGAAGCCGGCTAAGCCCATGACGCAGAAGACAAAGACGGACAGGCTTGTTAAAATCCTTGTTTCAAGTACCTGCCTTGTCACCTGTTTTTTTACAGAGAATGTGACGCTTAGCGGGGTTATGAGTTTTTTCCTTTTGATCGCGTGTTTGTCGACCAAGAGAAAGATTCGCGTGTGGCCGGTGGCATGGACCATTTTCCGGACGGTCGCGATCTCTCTTTTCGTTCCGGCCGGGCGGGTTCTTTTCTCGCTGGGCAGGCTTGCGGTGACCCAGGACTCGATTTTTCTTGGTCTTCACAGGTCTTTCGTGATTCTTTCCACCACGTTTTACAGCCGTTTACTCGTGCCTAAGCCGAATGAGGTGGAGTCGGCATTCAAACCGGGAAGTGTTATGTATCTTTCGATGGACTACTTCAAAGAGGTCTCTGAGCTGTGGTATAAGAGGCTGGAGAAGAACATATACAAACGGATTGACAACACTCTCCTGACGGCGGTGAAACGCAGTTCCAACCTGTTTTGAAGATCTTTTTTTGCGAAAAGCCAGGCTCTGGTGCGTCCGTGCCGGTGCGGCTTTCCGGTTATTGCTCTGTGAGTTCAAAAGCGGTAACATGTCGATATGCGGCGAGGAGATATAAATATCACAGGGGACTCGATAGTTAAAAATCTTGTCCTGTTTGTTTTTCCATTGATTTGCACGAACATGCTCCAGAACCTCTATTCGGCGGCGGATATGATTGTTGTGGGGTATTCGCATGTGGACGGCGTCCTGGGGTCTATAGGCACCACTGTGGCGCTCCTGAACTTCATCCTGAATGTCTGCGCGGGGCTTTCTATCGGCACCGGAATCGTTGTGGCGCGGAGAATCGGGGAGAGGAACCCGGACGGGGTTGAAAAATCCGTCCACACCTCGATAATCCTTTCCGTCGTGGTGGGTGTGATTCTGATGTTCGTTTCCCTTTTCGCCTGTCCGCTGGTGCTTCACTGGATGGGTAACCGCGACAATATCCTGTATTTATCTTCTTTATATACAAAGATTTATTCGTTCGGCATTCCTTTTATGTCGATTACCAACTTTGCGATTGCGATCTTCCGGGCAAAGGGGGACACAAGGACGCCGCTCTTTGTGCTTAGCTTCTCAGGCGCGCTGAACGTCGTGCTGAACCTTTTTTTCGTTCTTGTGCTTGGAATGTCGGTGGACGGCGTGGCATGGGCCACTGTGCTTTCCACGGCGATGTCCTCCGTTGTCCTGCTTGCCGCCCTTTCGAGGACGGGCTCCGTCTGCAGATTTTCGGTTTCCCGTCTTTCCTTCGACCGCGCATCAGGCCGCGAGATTTTGAAAAACGGTATTCCTTCCGGCTTTCAGGGAACGCTTTTCAGCATCAGCAACATGATGATACAGAGCTGCATCATCACCGTAAATGCCGCTATGGACCCGGGTGGATCCGCCATAATCGACGGAAACGCCGCCGGTACCACCGTCGAGGCTTTTGCCAACATGTGCTCGGGCTCGATGGCTCAGGCAGGAATCACCTTCACCAGCCAGCATTTCGGTGCCCGCCTCTTCGATAGGATGAAGCGTGTGATATGGGATCTTTATCTTGTCGGAATCATCATAACAAGTATTGTGACATGGTCCATCATCCTTTTGAGGGAGCCGATCCTTGGAATTTTCATAAAGGACGGGAATCCTCTTGCCATGCACGCGGCGCAGCTGAGGATATTGATTTTCTTTATTCCGTACATAGCAGAGATGGGCATGGAACTGGGATCCGCCATTTTGCGCGGTCTTGACAGAGCCGCTTTGTCCACCACGGTGACGCTTGTCGGTGTGTGTGGTTTTAGAATTATATGGATTTTCACAGCCTTCCGCGCAAGCCCCACCTTGACTTGCATACTTGCGTCTTATCCCATCAGTTGGGCAGCTACCGCCCTGGTTCATCTCGTTCTGATTGTCAGTCAGTACCGCAGGCTTCGGCGAGCCGAGAGGAGAGACGAGAATGCCTCGTCTGGGGTAGTGATCTCAGGATGAGTGCCGCTAAGCGCCGTTAAGTGCCGCTGAGTGTCACTATTAGGCTATTTCTCGCGGATCTCCCAGCCTAAGGCTTCGTAAAGCGTTTCTCTGTGCTTGTAGATCCGCTTTGAGACAAATGATCTGTCTTCGTCCTGGAGGTGGAGAGTGAAGCCTTTGCGAACGCCCGCGACAGTTCCGAAACCGACCGACCGGATATCCTTTTTTTCAGCCAACCAAAGCACTTTGACCTTTCGGTCCTTGCCGCGTCCTACAAGCGCGATGCGGTTATTGACGAAACAGAGCCTTCCGCGGCACAGGTCGCTGTTGTTGTCGTCAGGAACCATTCCGACAAAGACGCTTTCTACCGTATCATCCGCGTTTTTCCCCGCCTCCTCGGTGCTTTCTCCGGTCGAAGAGGCGAGTACCTTTCGCGCCCGTTTTTCCGACACCCAAAATTCGAAGAACCATAGAGCGGGAACAAGCGCGAACATCACGAAATAGGCGCTCCAGTACATCGCGCGGCTAGGGAACAGTCCCTGTCCGAAAATCACGACGAGGAAAATCAGAAGGATCAAACCCTTTGTAATTATTGACATGGCTACATTCTAAGCAGTTGCAGACGCCTCTGTCCAGTTTTTTCCAATCACCAACGCCCGGCTGCGACGGCTCTCTTTGCGGGATTGCCGCGCCAGCTGCACCGGGCTACGAGACCTGGATACTATCGCACAAGCCTTGTCGCCTGCGGGATTGTTGTACTGGCCGCGCCGATTTGTAGCGTCTCTATATCCCAAAACGGATGCCCCGCGCTGCAGAGTGTCGTTTTGGGCGCCCTCGTCGCCTTCAAAGCATCGTGCAAGCCGCAGAACACGCGCAGCTGGGCGTCGTTTTGGGGCGCCCTCGTCGCCTTCAAAGTATCGTACAGGCGGCAGAAACACGCGCTGCAGAGTGTCGTTTTGGGGCGCCCTCGTTGTCCGCATGCTCCTCTGTTGACCCAGGACGAACAAAAACTGTATTTGTATGCACCGTCCTCGTCCGCATGCCCCTCTGTTGTTCTTTTCGGGGCGCAGCGCGTATTTAGCCCACCGTCCTCGTCGCCTGCATGTCCCTCGTTTGTTCGGAACTCCTGTTTTTTTCGCACTTTTGCCAAGGTTCCCGGGTTTGGTCAAAGGTTATAGACACGCTTCATATCCACAATGGCATCCAGCGCGTTGTATGCACCGAACATGCAGAGAATGATCGCCGTAGGAATCTTTCCCAGTCCCATCGACGCGCAGTAACTTGTCACCGCAGTGGCTATGGCATGGGTCGCGAGGGGGCTTGCCTTGAGTTTTTCCAGCCATACCTGGAATGTCAGTTCTCCCTCGGTGTACGTGTTGTGTTCGCTGAACATCTCGGGGATGTATCCTTTTTTGAAGTATCCTGTAATGTCGACAACCGCTGACGCCGCGACTCCGGCGGCTATGGACAAGGCCGTCGCCGCGGGAATCTTCCCCCACATCAGCGTTGGGGGAACCGCGACGTATACGATTGCGGAGACAAGCATTATGCTGCTTTTGACGATGAGCTCTTTCAGATCCCTGTAGAACAGCTCCGCCTGGTATTCGTTCATTCCCTTGGCGGCGGCGCATCCCCACTCTGCGAGTGCCTTCTCGTTGTCGTCTATTTCCTTTTTCAGGCGGTTGTAGTCCTCGGCGTTCATCAGGCCGCGCGCTTTTTCCATCACATAAGAGGAGTCGTTTTGGGAGAAGCTCATGTTCGCCGCATGGCAGAAATCAATGTAGTCCGCGCCGCCGTCCTCTCCGAGCGCCTTGCTCACCACCTCTTCTCCGGTTGTTTCTGCTGCGCCGAGAAGAGATAAGATGTCTTCGTCGGCATAGCCCTCGAGAATCTGCAGCTGGTCCTGAATGCTTTTTGCGACACTTCTTTGTATTGCCGCGTCGGTAGCCGCTGTTTTTTTTATCTCCACGATGTTGGATGAGCATCCCAGTACGCAGAAGAGAACAAGGCTCGCCGTGATTTTAATGCTTGTTTCTGTAAAAGTCATCTTTTTTCGGTTTTCTTTCATTTGCTTCCTCCCTGTCGCCTGCTATCAATCTGTCAGAGCTTCACTCTGGATTTTTCTGTTTTTCGTTGCCACATGCGATACGGGGCACTATGAGCGGTACATTAAGAACCACTCCCGGGTCTTTCTGACGCTTCTGTTGCCGCCGCAGCCTGACGCGGTGCCGTTTTCTCGTTTGGAATGCTCTGCGTTGACTTCATGTTCCCAGTTTCGGACGCTTTCCGTTTCGTTTTGAATTCAAATCGACGGGAATAGCCGCATTTAAGTCTCGCGCGGATTTTTCCGTAGCATGGGAATGCTTCTTCGAGTGAATCGTACTCATCGCTGAAAGTTCCGGACGGATCCCGAATTGCAATTTCCGGCTCAACGAAGAATCCGTTTTTCAGCCTGTATGTGTAGCCGAGTGAGATTTCGTTCAGCGTGATTTCGTTCATTGGCAGGAGATTCTTCGGAGAAGAGAAACCGAGCTGTATCAGGGATACCGAGCAGAAGAGCCCGATTTTTTCGATCGGATAGTAATGAAGAGCCACTCCTATGTCGAATAGTCCTCCATCGGACGACCAGACGTACTCGAACGGTACGCGGGCTTCAAAGCTGGGCGTGACGCTGCACCGCAGATCCCCTGCGAGGTTGTAGGATGATGTTTTGAAGATGAAGTCCTGCACAAGGCCCGCGTCGACGGCTGCGCCGGCTGTCACTGAAGCCTGTAGAGGAAGCAATATGGAAAGACACAGGATTAGTGTGCAGAAATTCTTTTGTTTATTTGTCATAATCGTCTACCTTTCGCATGTTTTGTCTCTTTGCATGTTTTGTCCCTGTTTGATTTTTCAAAGTTCCCGGAGTTAGTCTCTGGAGTTTTCAGTTTCCGATGCGGACTTTGGAGCGGAGTTTTAGCGTCACGTGCCGTCGCCTTTTGAGATTTCGAAAAGGTACAGCACGCCGTTTGAGTCGAGAGCGGCAACATGTTCCTGACCCGCGACTATTTGTTTGAAATTGGCGTTTGTCCTGAATGTGGACAGTGTCTTGAAAAATCCCGCCCAGTTGCTTGCAAATGAGTAGATCTTCCCGGACTGGGTTGCGGCGTAAACATAAGCTCCATCGGAAGTTGTGCAAATATCGGAGTTCTGCGTCGGCGTGTCTTCCAGAATCTCGGGCGCGTTATCGAACGGGGAGAAGCAGAGTCTTTTTATTCCATTTCTATATGCCAAAAGCAGATGCTCCGGGTCTAGGCTTAGGATCCTGTACGTCCCGGGAGATTCTGCCACGGCGCATTCTGTCCAGCCATCATTCAGGACGAGCCCTCTTTTTCCTTCTGACGCGCCTGCAACAAAGAGGCTTTTCCCCGTGCTGTAGAAGAGCGTGTTGTTTCGGAAAGAAACGGCGCTTGTCTGGAAGTATCCTCTCTCTTTCATAACCATGTCTTCCGACGAAATTCCTTCTTCTGCGATCACAATCCGGAAAATACATCCCGAGACGGAATCGGTGAATAAAAAGATGCAGTCGCCGCCGGCATTTTTGCAGAATGATGCCGCTGTGATGCTTCCGAAAATTATGTTGGATGATGAGAAGGTTCCGTTGTACGACGCTGCTGTGTCGTCTGATGCCCTTTTCACCAATGAAAGGCTCCCTTTTTTCGCGTCGTATTTCAGAATGTGAAGAGCTTT
>CAMKPI010000027.1 GCA_946414625.1 uncultured Spirochaetaceae bacterium
CCGCACTTAAAAGCCCCGTGCTGCATCACTGTTATTTGCTAAAATAAAAGCGCGGGGTGAGGAGCCGACAAAGATGCAGGCGACGCACCAGCCTGAATCATCAGACCCAAACAATGCGGGCGGAATGCAGGGTCGCCCGCACTTAAAAGCCCCGTGCTGCATCACTGTTATTTGCTAAAATAAAAGCGCGGAGCGCGGGGTCGCCCGCACTCCGCATAGGAGAAATTATCGATTTTACGTTAGTATCCACGTAAAATTAAAAACTACCTGATTTTCGAAATCCTTGCAGCGGTCTTCTCTGCCGCCCTGCAAGACGCGCAAGATCCTCCGCCTCCGCTTCCGGAGCGGCAGCTCGAACACGACCCGCATGAAGAGCCACACGAACCCTCAATGCCGTTCCGCCGGATGAAACAGAAAATTCTCCATACGACAAAAGCGAGAGCAGCCGCAAGAGCCGCAGTGCTTGCAAATCCTTTCATTCCGCCCTCCGCATAGCGAACCAGATTCCGCTGCAATTCGCGCACAACAATTACAGGTCTTTTGCGCGTTCAAAATGAATTGTCACACCAAAATACCTATTCCAGAGCCAGAGCACTTCCAGGTCCACAGGTCCTGTACCTCCGGCAGAGACGAGTCAGAATGGCGTCATTCCAGCCTCGTAGCTTCCTTATACGGCTTTATAAGCATGTATATCATACATGCGAGCACCACAAAGGCGACAACCGTCCCGAAGACGTTTGCCCGCCCCGCGAAAAGGGCTCCGAACTGGTTTATCATCAGCGACACGGCATAGGCAAAGCCGCACTGCCAACCCACTGCGAACCAGAACCAACGCCTGTTGTTCATCTCCCGCTTTATCGCTCCAAGCGCGGCAAAACACGGCGCGCAGAGCAGGTTGAAAACAAGGAAGGAATATCCGGAGATTGCCGTGAAGACCATCGCCATGTTCGCATAAGCGTCCGCACCGCCGTAAAGGATACTCATTGTGCCTACGATATTCTCTTTGGCAACAAGACCGGTGATGGAAGCCACCGCTGCCTGCCATGTCCCCCAGCCGAGCGGAGCGAAGATCCATGCCACAATGCCTCCGATCCGCGCAAGAATGGACATGCCTATCTCGTCCTCCTCCAGCATCCTTAAGCCCTCGTCGGTGAAGCCGAAGAAAGAGAGGAACCACACCACTATCGTAGAGAGGAGGATAATTGTGCCGGCTTTCTTGATAAACGACCAGCCGCGCTCCCACATGCTCAACAGGAGGTTTTTCAGGGTTGGCATATGATACGCGGGAAGCTCCATGACAAACGGCGACGGACTGCCGGAGAACATCTTTGTCTTCTTCAGCATGATGCCGGAGGTGATGATGGCCGCCATACCGATGAAGTACGCGCTTGTGGCAACCCACGCAGACCCGCCGAAAATCGCACCAGAGACCATGGCTATGAACGGCACCTTGGCGCCGCACGGAATGAACGTGGTGGTCATGATCGTCATGCGCCGGTCCCGTTCGTTCTCGATTGTCCGGCTTGCCATGATGCCCGGCACGCCGCAACCGACTCCCACGAGCATCGGGATGAAGCTCTTTCCGGAGAGGCCGAACCTACGGAAAATTCTATCCAGAACAAAGGCTATACGTGCCATGTAACCCGATGCTTCGAGGAAAGCAAGGAGGAAGAACAGCACCAGCATCTGGGGCACAAAACCCAGCACCGCGCCCACTCCGGCAACGATTCCATCGTTTATCAGCCCTGTAAGCCACGGAGCGACGTCCATCTTTTCAAGAAGATTTCCCACAAGGACAGGCACGCCGGGCACCCACACGCCGTAATCCGCAGGATCCGGCTCTTCGGGATACTTATTCATTGTTTCCACTGCCCTGGAATAATCGTCGTATGTATACGTCACCTCTTCGGTGGCAAGGGTCTCCTCGTCCAGGATTACATACCGCGCCGTGTCTCCCAGCTTCACCGCCCCGCTATCCGCAAACGCCTCCATGACGTTCGACGCCTCGCCGTACTCCTCCGACGCCTCATTGTATGCCGACGTCCCGATTCCGAACAGGTGCCATCCGTCGCCGAAGAGCCCGTCGTTTGCCCAGTCTGTCGCCCACGCACCAACCGTGACCATGGAGATATAGTACACGAGGTACATCACTATGAAGAATATAGGAAGCCCCAGCCACCTGTTTGTGACGACGCTGTCAATCTTGTCGCTGAGAGAGGCCCCTGAAGTCTTGCGCTTTTTGTAGACGCCCTTGATAATGCCCGCGATATAAACGTAGCGGTCGTTTGTGATGATACTTTCCGCGTCGTCGTCAAGCTCCCGCTCCGCAGCCTTGATGTCGCGCTCAATGTGAGACAGCTTGTCGGCAGGAATCCCGAGATCCGCGATGACCTTTTCGTCGCGCTCGAAAATCTTTATCGCATACCACCTCTGCCGCTCTTCCGGATGGTCGTGCAGAATTGCTTCCTCTATATGAGCGATCGCATGCTCCACAGGTCCGCTGAACGAGTGCATGGGAACGGTCTTGCCGTTCTGTGCGGCTTTTATCGCCGCTTCCGCAGCGTCCATGATGCCGTGGCCTTTCAGAGCGGAGATCTCAACCACCTCGACTCCCAGCTCCCGGGAGAGCTCAGAAGTGTTGATCTTGTCGCCGTTCTTGTTCACAACGTCCATCATGTTTATCGCAACCACGACGGGTATGCCCAGCTCGGTGAGCTGAGTGGTGAGATACAGGTTTCTCTCCAGGTTGGTGCCATCGATGATGTTCAGGATCGCGTCCGGCCTCTCGTTCACGAGGTACCTGCGGGAGACAACCTCCTCCAGCGAATATGGTGAGAGGCTGTAGATACCGGGCAGGTCCTGGATCACCACGTTGTCGTGATTCCTAAGCCGCCCTTCTTTTTTCTCCACAGTGACGCCCGGCCAGTTTCCGACAAACTGATTGCTTCCCGTGAGCGCGTTGAAGAGTGTAGTCTTCCCGCAGTTGGGGTTTCCTGCAAGGGCGATTCTTATCGTTTTGCTTTTGTCTTCACTCATGTCCAGCCTCCTATTCACTCAACCTCGATCATCTGGGCGTCTTCCCGCCTCAAAGAGAGCTCGTAACCCCGCACGGTGACTTCTACCGGATCTCCCAAGGGAGCCACCTTTCGGACATAGACATCCACGCCACGGGTAATCCCCATGTCCATGATTCTGCGCTTGACAGCTCCCTCGCCCGTGAGCTTCTTCACACGCACTGTCTGTCCGATTTTCGCTTCTCGCAATGTCATATCTCACCTCTGTAATTATATTCAAAAAAGATTTACGCCACGAAAGCCGGCACCGTTGGAGCGGAGCCCTGAAAAACGGTTCTGTAAAAAAGGCCCTGCAAGAACAACCCCGCAAAAACGCCCAGCAATAAACAGCCCCACAAGAACAGCTCTATAAAAAAAGCCCGGCAAAAAAACGTGGAGGACGCTGAAGAGAAAGAAATCTACACGAAGATTTTCCGAGCCAATTCATCGCTTATCGCAATCCTCGACTCCTTCACCTTCACGATAACGTTGCCCGAGATCGACGACACAACCGTCACCGACGCTCCGGGATTGAACCCGAGGTCTGCAAGATGCTGCCTCACCTCCGGCCCCCCGCCTATTCTCAATACAATGTTCTCCGTGCCGGAATCGGCAAGCGCAAGCGGCATCATATAGTCTTGTCTCCTGTTACGTTTTCTCCGTGGCTTTTCGCGGAGCCCCCTCGAGCCTCACCTCCGGCAACACCGCACATGTCACGCAGGACGAGCCTTTGCGTTCCACCCGACTTTCAAATCAAGCCTGCGAGTTAGAATACACAAGGCGTCTTTAACTTGTTAAACACTTTTAACTCTGTTAGTCGTGTTAAATTTAATTTATCTAACTTCTTTTGTCAACATAAACGCACGCTTAATCTTTACTTTTTTTATCGGCATTCAAACCATTGCTTTTGATTCGCGATTTTGCGCCGCGCCATGCTTCCCGGACTTTTTTTATAACCGTTTTCAAAATCTCTATCTAAACGGAAAAATATATACTATAATGATTCAGGGTATGACAAAAGCAGGTCTCTGCGCGAAAAAGTCCTTCCGGACACGGCGCGTGGCGTGATATGCGGCGCGGCCCCAGTTGCGGGAACGGCAACGTTGAATGTCGTGACAAGTGCGTCCGGGCATCGCATAGTGCTGCAAAAAACCGGCGCAGGGTCCCGAAGGCGCCCTTTCCGGGCGACGATACAGACGGCACGCCGGGAGGCGTGTGGCACTACAAAAACCGGCGCGTGATCCCGAAGGCGGCCCTTTCCGGACACGGCACGCCGGGCAGCGCAACGTATGACGCAACAAGCGGCGCGGTCTCAGGTGCAGGCACAGCGACATGATTGTCATGGTTCGTGCATCCGGGAGGCGCGTGAGACAAAACATAAGCGTTTCAATTCGCGCCCGTAAGGAGCCCGACCTGGATACCCGGGACGCGCGGGAGACTTCTCCGCCATCCAAAACGCGAAAGTGATACCGACATATCTCAGTTTCGCCCGACAGAATCATTCATCAAACAGCTAGGAGGCTATAATGGCAGAATTTACCGACAGGTTTTCATTGAAAGGAAAGCTCGCATGGGTCACAGGCGCGTCCTACGGCATCGGATATGCGATTGCCCTCGGTTTCGCGAAGGCCGGAGCAAAAATCGTATTCAACTGCCGTCACGAAGACGGACGGCAGAAAGCCCTGGAGTGCTACGCTCGCGACGGCGTAAAGGACGTTGAGGGCTACATCTGCGATGTCACCCACGAGGACGAGGTAATCGAGCTGGTGAAAAAAGCCGAGGCAAGGTTCGGACAGACAATCGACATACTGGTGAACAACGCAGGCATCATCAAACGCATCCCGATGACAGAGATGAGCGCCGAGGATTTCCGCCAGGTGATAGACATCGATCTCACCAGCGCGTACATAACATCCAAAGCGGTCATACCCGCAATGATTGCCAAGAGACACGGAAAGATCATCAACATCTGTTCCATGATGAGCGAGCTCGGACGCGAGACAGTCTCCGCCTACGCGGCAGCAAAGGGCGGGCTTAAGATGCTCACGAAGAACATCTGCTCCGAATACGGCAAATACAACATCCAGTGCAACGGAATAGGCCCGGGATACATCGCAACTCCGCAGACCGCTCCGCTACGCGAGCGCCAGGCAGACGGAAGCCGCCATCCGTTTGACAACTTCATCATCGCCAAGACTCCCGCCGAGCGCTGGGGAAATCCTGAGGATCTGATGGGTCCGGCGGTTTTCCTTGCGTCCGACGCGTCAGACTTCGTGAACGGTCACATCCTCTACGTGGACGGAGGCATCCTGGCATACATCGGACGCCAGCCGTCGTGACGACACAAAGCCGGCAGCCGTAAGCCCGGTCTTTGGCAAGACGCGCTGTAGCACGCAGGCGTCAAAAAGCAATTCAAATTCAAGGAAGAACAAAAATGGACATTAGATATTCTACAGGCAAGATTCCGTTCCGAACAATGACAACCGATGAGCTCAGGGACGAGTTTCTCATCACTAACATCTTCCAGGATGACAACATCTCGGCGGTATATTCCCATGTAGACCGCATTGTGACCATGGGCGCAAAACCTGTGAACAAGACGCTGAACCTCGAGATGAACATAGATCCGTGGAAGAACTTCGGCGTCACATACCTTCTGGAAAGGCGCGAGCTTGGCACGATCAACATCGGAGAAGCCGGAACCGTCGTCGCAGATGGCAAAGAGTACAGGATGAACCACTTCGATGGGCTTTACATCCCAAAAGGCACACGCGAGGTTCTCTTCAAATCGGACAATCCCGCGGCTCCCGCGAAATTCTTCATCTGCACCACCCCGGCGCATGCGGAGAAGCCCGCAATGCACATCCCTTACGAGAAAGCCATACACAAACACCTGGGAGACCTGAAGACAAGCAACGAGAGGACAATCAACCAGTACATTCATCCGGACGTTCTTGACACCTGCCAGCTCTCCATGGGGCTGACTCATCTGGAGCCGGGCTCGGTTTGGAACACAATGCCGGCGCATACCCACGAAAGACGAATGGAGGTATACTTCTATTTCGACATTCCCTCAGAGAACGTGGTATTCCACTTCATGGGCGAGAGCGACGAGACGCGCCACATCGTTATGCACAACGAAGAGGCAGTGATCAACCCCTCCTGGTCGATCCACTCGGGTTGCGGCACAAGCAACTACACCTTTATCTGGGCGATGTGCGGCGAGAACCGTGCATACGACGACCAGGACTGGATAGAGACGGAAAAGCTGAGATAACAGCAGTCCATTGATCTTTCGGGCTTGTTCGGCCTGAAAACGTAAAACACATGAAGGGGGAGCCGCAAAGCGGCTCCCCCTTCATATCCCCGTTCAATATATCCTCGTTCAATCACTCTTTTTGCAACACGCCAGGTGTCGGATATCTCCTTGTCCTCTCCCTCTCGAAGCCCGAAACAGAAACACGGGCTCCGCGAACAGCAAATCGAGCACTAAAACCGTCAAACCACAGGAAAAGCGCCAAGAAAAGACACGGATAGAGCACCCACCGCCTCTCCGCCCCACGGACGCGAATCAAAAAAACGTTTCAGTGCGCCGGGCTTTCCATGTACAGTGCATTCAACCAGCCAGACATATTCGCCCAGCACAGTTTTCAGAGGCATATCGTGAAGATAAACAAGGCGCAGCCCGGCATTCTCCAGCTCCATTAGAAAATCGGGAATGTACTCGGCCGATCCGCGGGCAATAAAGAGAGCGCGAGAGGAGCCCGAAGAAGAATCCACCCTCAGTGGGTCTTCCAAACGTTCCCCGCATCCTACTGGAAGAGCATCATCAGGCGCATCGCTACCGTTTTGCACCCCTCGCTCCTGCGTCATCTCACCACCACATGCTTTTTGAAGCACATAGAAACGGGTTTTGTTGGCCTTGTTCTCCTGAATTGCAGGAGAGAGAATCTCAAGACCGTAAAGGTCTGCCGCTGCCGCGGATCCGATTGCGGCGACAGACGGGTCCCCCTCATCCGACACGCAACGCGCCCCTTCTGCCGTGCTGGACACTTCCTCCATCTCCGCCCCCGGAATATTCCGCATGACCCACGGACCGCCCTGTATGATTCCCTGCTTGTGGGAATAGACACGCCTTATGCCAGCTATCGGCGCCCCGGGCAGGACAAGCAGATTCTGATCCAGCGTCAGTTCAACCTCGCCCACAACATAGATTCCAGCCCTCTGAGCCGCGGAACCTGGCAGCGCATCACCTCCGGAAGAGACGCCATCGCCGGCATTCTCCGCCACAAGGGAAAGATATTCATATACCGGTCCGCCCAGGCTGTTCTCCTGAGGTATCACGGCATAGTCCGCCCCGCCGTCTGAGAGCATCTGAACCGCGTCGCGAGCGGTCTTGCACGGAAAGAGGCGCGAATTATCGCCGAACCACTTCCGGGCCGCCTCCTCAGTATATGTGCCCGCTGGCCCGAGAAATGAGACAGTGGGGCTCTCTGCCTTCAGCGCGGACTCGGCATTCGGATTTCTGTCTGCCGCGCTGGACTTTTCAACCAAGACGGCGTCGTTTCCTCCCGTCTCCTCACTTGCCCGAGCCCGGGAGAGGCCGGCCATGCTGCACGAAAGAACCGCCAGGATCAGAATCATGGCGGACACGCAAGCCAAAGCCCTTGCCATCCAGGAGCGTTTTATTGCTAACCTTCTCATTTCAAACCTCCCCCGCCGCATGCGCGAACCGACCGAGCGCAGCGAACGCGTTCTTCCATATTGTTCTTCCTTATCGTTATTCCTTGTCGTTTTACCATGTCAAAGACAACACTGGCGGCAGCGACCGCACAACCCACTGAGCGGGCAAAACCTGACAGACAAGCACAACCCACCGCGCGGGCAAAACCTGCCGAACAAGCACAACCCACCGCGCGGGCAAAACCTGCCGAACAAGCACAACCCACTGCGCAGGCAAGACCTGACGGACAAGCACAACCGTTACACGAACAAAATCAAAAAAGCCAAAGAGGCTTTCCCCTATCGGAATCGAATACCAGTCGCAGACCATTTCAGAAGCCCGGCGAAAAACACCGCTCAGATATCAATCGAGACGTGAACTCCAAAACCGAAATATGGGGCAAAGCCACTGAAATCATAGCCCGGCGACTTCGAGTCGTCCTCGACGCAAATCTTCTCAACAGCTTTACTATCAGGAAAGAAATGAACACCACCGAAGAGAAGCATCTTGTACCTGGCCCGGTCGGCAATGAAAAACCAGTCCGGGAGAATCTCGATGCCCGCCTCCGCGTTGACGAAGAACAACGTCTTGCGACTATATTCGCTCCTGTCGTCCTCAGCCGACGGATCCATGTTGAACTGTCTCCAATATTTCCAAAAGCTCACACCAAATCCAGCCTCTGCGTAGACAGAAAGCAGGTTTTCTCTGAAAAAGCCTTTTGAATACCTGACGCACGCCGAATTCATGCTGTAATTACGCTTGAATCGAACTGTGGTGATACCGTTCTCCTGCGTTCCGAGAGAGGGAGAGCCCGCCGTGCAGTGCATCTTCAGCACCGCCGAGAAGCCTCCGCGAAGCGGAACGGAGAGGCTGTTGTGCTCGAAGTTCTTGTCCAAAAGACGGATGCGCCCTGTTCTGAAGGAAAAATCTTCCTCCTTGAACCGCCTCTCGCGGCACAGGGACATGAAATCAGCCGACACAAAGCAATATCCGAAATCGTTCCTCACCGACCTTGAAAAGTCTATGCAGAGAAAGCCGGCAGAAATACCGTAGCCGTATTGAAAGCCACTGAGTTTTTCGGTATACAGGCTTTGTGTGAACTTCTCGGAAAACGGATTGGAAAGGGAGAAGCCCGCAAAGGCATAGAGAGTCCGTATGCCCGTCTCCCTGTCCCTCAAGGAAAACTCCAATGCTCCTTCGTGGTTACTTTCGAAAAAAACCGCATTCCCTGTTCCGAAGCGGGCTGTGGCGTCGATGATGTGGCTTCCAACATGTGAAATCTTTTTCGTGGCGGAGAGCGTCATTCCCACGTAGGGATATACGCTCGGTTCATCAAAATCGTGCGGGAGATATACAGGATAAAGACTCATTATCTGATGTACGAAATTCTGTGCCTCCTCCATTGCGAGGGTACCTACGGCTGTGATGCCGAGAACGGGCTCAAAAGAGACACTGAAATCCTTCGACAGATTCGCGCGGAAGTTCCAGGAGCCTTTCACGTCAATCCTGTCATACCTCCCGTGCCTGAAGTCACCGGAGTCCGGATCCTTCGCACCCCTGTTCGTGACAGCCCAGGCGTCAACGCGTACGCCAAGCGGACCGTTGGAATACAAAGAGTTGAGCGAAAACGTGAGGTTGTCGTCCAGGTTCACGCTCTGGCCCATGTTCCAACAGTCGTTTCCCATGCCCAGAACGACTCGCTGCATTTCCTGACGGGGCGAAGGCGCGGCGGGAAAACTACACGAAGAGAACAAAAGAGGAGGAAAGAATGCCGCACAAAGCCACAATATCGAGAAAAACAAAAAAAAGAGCGAAAACTTCTTGTTTATCACAGCAAAATTCTGTAGAGTATTATAGTTGATTTTTGAGGTTTGCACAAAGAGGGGGGTCGGCTTTCAGTGCCGGGCACCCGGCAGCTTCAAATGTTTTTTGGACTTTCCGGAGTAGCCTTATGATAGACGGGCGTACTCGTAATGCGTTGGTCGTGGATTCGACCTCGCTGAAAGTCTGCCAAAAATTATGCCGGAGTGGCTCAGGGGTAGAGCAACGCACTCGTAATGCGTAGGTCGTGGGTTCAATTCCCACCTCCGGCTTTTTTCTAAGTATCCCGAATATTCTAAATATTCCAAACGACTGACAAATCCTGGATATTCAATGCGCTTATTCAATGTGCACGTACCGCGAATGCGGTGCCGCGTGCCGCATCTGCCGTCCCATCAGCGCATTGCGCGGCACAAGAGGCTTCAACTTCAGTTCATCAGAGCGAGAGCGTACCAGCATCACGCCGAACCAGAGCATTGCATTGCACAAACGCACCAATTCCACCGAATCCGCGCCCGAGAGAGCACAAACCACCGGCGTATCAGCGCATTGCGCGGCTCCTGCGATTCTTACGCACCGGAGCCGCTCCCGCGGTCAACCGCGGTATTTGCCGAGATATGCTTCCTTCACCCGGTCGTCGTCGAGAAGCGCGGCGCCGGGACCCTCGATTGAAATGCGGCCAGTCTCCAGGACATAGGCATAATCGGCAATTTTCAAAGCCATATTGGCGTTCTGCTCGATAAGAAGGATTGTGACCCCTCTCTTGTTGATTTCTTTGATAATCGAAAAGATTCCCTGCACGACAAGCGGCGCAAGCCCCAAAGACGGCTCATCCAGCATCAGAACCCGGGGTCTCGACATCAGGCCGCGCCCCACGGCAAGCATCTGCTGTTCGCCGCCGGAAAGAGTGCCCGCTGGCTGCCAGTACCGCTCCTTCAGAATCGGAAAAAGGCTGTAGATCCAGCGTATATCCTCCTCAATGCCGTCCTTGTCCCGCCTGAGATACGCTCCCGAGCGAAGATTCTCCAGCACAGTGAGATTGGAAAACACCCGTCTACCCTCGGGAACCTGGGCGATGCCCGCCTCCAGAACCTTGTTAATGGGCAACCCCAAAAGCTCGCGTCCGTCCGCCTTCACAGAGCCGGACTTTGCTTTTACAAGACCCGAGATTGTCCGGAGAGTCGTGCTTTTCCCTGCTCCGTTTGAACCCACCATCGTGACTATCTTCCCGTCCGGCACCGTCATAGAGATTCCTGAGAGGGCATGGATTCCGCCGTAGTCAACGCAAAGGTCCTTTATTTCCAGCATTTTTAATTCTCCTCCACGCCCAGGTACGCATCTATCACGCGCCGGTTGTTCTGAATCTCCCGCGGCTCCCCCGTTGCGATCATGCGGCCGAAATCCAGCACGTAGATCCTGTCGGATATATCCATTACAAGGTTCATGTGGTGCTCTATAAGGAGGATGGACACGCCGAATTCCCTGCGTATACGGGCAATGAAAGCGGTCAGGCTGTCCGTCTCCTGCGGGTTCATTCCAGCCGCAGGTTCGTCCAAAAGAAGAAGACGCGGCCTTGTAGCCAAGGCTCTGGCAATCTCCAGCCGTCTTTGCAGCCCATATGGAAGGCTCACTGCGTTCTCGTCCTTCACAGCGGAAAGCCCGGTCGTCTCAAGAAGAGAGAGAGATTCTTCCCTCCAGGAAGCCTCCTCGTCCCGATTCAGGCGGAATACCGCAGAGAAAAAACCTCGGGTACGCCTGAGATGTTTCGCAATGAGCACATTTTCGAACACGGTGCGGCTCTTGAAAAGTCTTATGTTCTGGAAGGTTCTGGCCATACCCAACGCTGTGAGCCTGTCAACCGAAGGAGAGAGGGTCTCCTTGTTTTTGTACAAGTCGGCGTTCTGCCCGGCATACATTTTTGAGATCTTTCCACGCGGGTGGTTCCGGACAACGGGGGAACCCTCGAAAGAAATCTGTCCGTTTGTAGGCTCGTAAACCCCTGTTATCATGTTGAACGCAGTGGTCTTTCCTGCCCCGTTCGGACCTATCAGCGCCACTATCTCGCCCGGGCGGACCTCCATCGAGAGGTTGTCCACGGCAACCACCCCGCCGAACTGCATCGTGATGTTCTCGAGTCTGAGGATCGATGTGTCATGAAGCATATTTTCACTCATCGGTTTCCCTCCGTGAATCACTCCTGCCGCCCTCGCCTCTCGTCTTTTTCGAGAAAAATGACAGAGAAAATTCCCTGTCTCCCATTATTCCTCGCCGGAAGAACAGCACCATTATCATGATAAGCACGCTGAACACCACCATCCTGAAACCCGGACGGAGAAGAGGGATTCCCGGAATGTTATATGCCGAATTATCAAGAAAACGCAGCCACCATTCGCTCATTGCGATGAAAAGGAAGCTGCCTATGCAGGAGCCGGAAACGCTGCCTATTCCGCCTATCACCACTATAAGCAGGATCTCGTATGTCATCGCGCTCTTGAACGTGTTTGCCTGAACAGAGGTTTGATACATAGCGAGCATGGCTCCGGAGATTCCCGCAAAGAAGCTGCTTATCACGAACGACAACCTCTTGTGGTAGGCCAGGTTGATTCCCATTGCCTCAGCGGCTATCTCGTCGTCGCGTATTGCAATGAACGCACGGCCATAGGTGGAGTTGATGATAAGCACTATCAGGAATATGCACACGCCGGAGATCAAAAACGGAGCGAAAAGCCCACGAAAATACGGGAAGCCCCGGAGCAGCTGGCTGCCGTTTGTCACCGGTGCCAACGCCTCCAGCTGGATCAGCGCGCGGATGATCTCGGCAAATCCCAGCGTGGCGATTGCAAGGTAGTCTCCGCGCAGCTTCAGGACGGGCAAAGCAATGAGGTACGCAAAGAACGCCGCGACAAGACCGGCTATCACGAGAGACAAGACTATCCCGAGAACCGCGCCGGCAGAGCCCGCCACACCAGAGAGAACCTCGGTGATGGAGAAGCGGAACAAAGGCGTGTAATACTGGTATACTATCGGTTTCAGACCGCTTGAAATATTAAGCGACGCATATGTGTACGCCCCGAGCAGCATGAAGCCGGCCTGTCCCAGCGAGAAAAGCCCGGTGAAGCCGTTCAGTAGGTTCATGCTCACCGCGACAAGTGAATATATTGCACCTTTCTTCAACACTGTGAGAAGCATCATCGGCACGCCTGGAATCAGGTCCAGCACGACCACGAGCGCGTACAGCACGAGAATCGGAACAATTGTCTTGATATGTTTACGAAAAAAAGCCATGGTTCAAATTTTCTCTGTGAGACGATGTCTCGCACTCCTCGACGGGCGGAGTTCAGACCTTCATGTAATTGACCGGATACGCGCCGGAGACCGGCGCGTATCCGGTTCCCGGCAGCGAAGCCTCAGACCTTCTCCTTGATGAGCTTAACTATGCACATCATCTAACAGCTCCACCCCGTCGGAAGCTGGCAAGTTCAGACCTTTTCCTTGATGTTCTCCCCGAACAGCCCCGTCGGTTTCAATACAAGGATCACGACAAGGAGGGCGAACGTGAACGCATCGGAGAAGGCAGTGAGCCCCATTCCCTTCAGAAGGGTCTCGCAAATGCCTATGACAAACGCCCCGACAACCGCGCCGGGGATGCTCCCGATGCCTCCGAACACTGCCGCAACAAACGCTTTCAGTCCGGGCATTGCTCCGGAGGTGTATGTCACACCGGTATAGTTCGTAAAATACAGGATGCTGCCAACGGCTGCGAGAAAGGAGCCGATGATGAACGTGATGGAGATCACACTGTTTATCCGGATCCCCATGAGAAGGCTCGTCTCAAAGTCTCTGGAGACAGCCCGCATGCCCATACCGACCTTTGTCCTGTTGATCAGAAAAACAAGCGCCACCACAAGGACGATGGTCAGAGCCGGGGTGATGAGCGTCACTCTTTTTGTGCTTGCACCGAGAATCGTTACCGTGTCGGATATCCACGGAATCTCGACAAACTGCTTTGTAAGCCCGCCGGTGAGGTACGCCACGGTGTTCTGAATGAGGTAGCTCACCCCTATGGCGCTTATCATCACGGACATTCGCGGAGCGCTGCGAAGGGGTTTGTAGGCAATCCTATCCACCGAAAAACCCAAAAACATAGTGAGAAGAAGCACCAGAAGGACCGCTCCGCCCAGCGGCATCACCGCCGAAAGGTATATCATCATGATGCCTGCGGCCATGAAGATGTCGCCATGAGCAAAGTTTATGAGGCGGAGTATGCCGTATACCATTGTGTAGCCTATCGCTATCAAGGCGTACTGTCCGCCCACGGACACTCCGGAGAGTATGTATGGAAACCAGCGTGCGATGAAGTTCATTTTTTTCAAAAAAAGGGAGCGGACAGGTCCGCCCCCGAACGCAACGCAGGCGGACCGCCCGTGGCGGTCCGCCGCGCGTCAGATCGACTGAACCTTGACGAAGCTGAAGGTCCCGTTCACCGCCTGCTTAATATATGCGGTGTTCTTACGGGCATCGCCGTTTGCATCAAAGCTGAGCTCGCCTGTCACGAAGTCGCTACCCGTGTATGACGCGATTGCGTCCCGGATTGCGGGCCCGTCAATCTTGCCCGCCTTCTCGATTGCGTCAAGCGCAACATTATACGCATCGAAACCGAGAGCGGAAACAGCCGCAACAATGTCGTTGCCACCATTGTTCGTCTTTGCCGTGGCGTTTGAGTTGATATAATCCTTGAAACCCTTCACGAAATTCTTGGCCGGACCTGACTCATCGTTCTCGTCGAAGAACGTTGACACGTAAACTTTCACGTTCGTGCCTTTCTGCGCGTCGCTGATAACGGAAGACTCCCATGTGTCGCCTGAAAGGATCGGGATCTGCAGATTCTTTGTGGCTGCCTGCTTCACGATCAAGGCGGCGTATGTTATGGCAGAAGGAGCAAAAATCACGTCCGCTCCTCGGTCTATCGCGTTCTGTATGTAGGACGAGAAGTCGGAGGTTCCCTCAACAAACGTCTCGTCGGAGACAATCTCGCCGCCAAGGCGCTTGAACGCGTTCACAAAATTCTTGGCTAGACCCACCGTATAGTCATCTCCGAGCATCGAAAGAACATATGCCTTACGCGCGCCGCATTCCTCGAACGCAAACGACGCCTGAACAGATCCCTGGAACGGATCCAGGAAGCATACGCGGAAATAGTAATCATTACCGGCGGTGACTGCGCTGTTTGTACACGAAACCCCTATCGCAGGAAGCTTTGCATCGCGGAAATAGGATCCCGCTGCTATCGACACGCCCGAGCCGTATGATCCGAGCACGACCGCGCACTTGTCAGAGACTAGCTGCTGGGCTGCGGAGACAGCCTTGTCGGTAGACGACTGGTTATCCTGGATGTCCAGCACGACAGTGAAGGTCTTTCCGCCAACATTCACGGTTGGACGAATGCTGTGCGCATACTCGATTCCCAAAACCTCTTGCTTACCGCCAGGACCGTTGTCCCCGGACTGCGGCTCGAACACTCCAATCTTGATTACATCGCCCTTGTCCTTCCCGCCCTTTGCACAGGACGCGAGACAGACGACGAACACGGCGACCAGCAGAGCGACCAAAACTTTCTTCATGAAAGACCTCCTGCTAATTTGTCTTACGAAAACGCCTGTGGCAGCGGACAGCGAAAACTCCACCCTGAAAAGCGGAAATACGATTCATTTCCAAGCCGCAACAGCCGCCTTTTTTTGAATATTACACATTACCACAGCGTCCTGTCAACGGAAATTGTAAGAGGATTAAAGATTGTCGTGTGCGAATCGCGGACAATTCCAGCCGTTTGTTTTTGCCTTTGAAACTTATTGTCTGTTTGAAACTTATTATC
>CAMKPI010000028.1 GCA_946414625.1 uncultured Spirochaetaceae bacterium
TTCGCAGGAGAGGTGCTCGACCACATGCGCGAGAGGCTCTCCGACTATCAGGAAAAGTACGGAGACCTCTACAACCTGGAGGCCACCCCCGCTGAATCCACTGCATATCGCCTTGCGAAACACGACAAGGAGCTCTACCCGGACATCATCACGGCGGGCACGGAAGACAGGCCGTACTACACGAACTCCTCCAACCTGCCCGTATGGTACACGGACGACATCTTCCAGGCAATGGATATCCAGGATCCCCTGCAAGTGAAATATACCTCCGGCACCGTGTTCCACGTGTTCCTCGGACAGAAGGTGGATTCATGGCGCAGCGCGATGAACATTGTGCGCAAGATTGCCGAGAACCACAAGCTGCCGTACTATACGCTCTCTCCGACTTACTCGATCTGTCCGGATCACGGTTATATCGAAGGCGAGGCGTGGTCATGCCCGCACTGCGGGAAGAAGACCGAGGTATACTCGAGAATCACCGGCTACTATCGCCCCGTCCAGAACTGGAACACAGGAAAGGCGCAGGAATTTGAGGAGAGAAAGGAATACAAACCGCAGGTTCCGGCGGCATCTCACAGCATGGCAAATGGCGGAGCGGACACCCGGAGTTCAATCGGGGGAAATGCCCAGGATGTTAAAGAAGACGTCCTCCTCTTCACGACGCCGAGTTGTCCCAACTGTCCCACGGCGAAACGATACCTGAACGAGGCTGGAATCCGGTACTGTGTTGTTAATGCGGAAGAAGAAACCGCACTTGCCGAAAGGCTTGGCATCATGAGCGTACCGACGCTCGTGGCTGGCGGACGCGTGGTAAACGGCGTTGGAAACATCATCAGCTGGATCAAGGAAAACAAGAAAGCGTCGGCATGACGCTACACTTCGCCTGAATCAGGGTATTCAGCGCACCTATGGACTATAGGTGCGAAAGCATCCTGTTCAAACAGGGACCATTCTAAACCATAACATTTTCAAACAAACGGACTGCGGGTGCGAAAGCACCCGCAGTCCGTCAGGTGGTATCATACTATGACATTTTCCGGATTCATAAAAACCGACCTCGTGAATTATCCCGAAAAGGTTGCGTCAACCGTGTTCACACAAGGCTGCAACCTGTCATGTCCATACTGTCACAACCCTGCCTTTGTCCAGGGGCGCGCTATGGAAATGTATACTGAAGACGGCGTGCTGGGATACCTCGAAAAACACAGGCGCTTGTTGGACGGGGTGGTTGTCTCGGGCGGGGAGCCCACATTGCACAAAGACCTACCCGAGTTTCTTCGGAGAGTCAGGGAGATGGGGCTCAAGACAAAAATTGACACAAACGGGACATGCCCCGAAATGGTCGACCTTCTTCTGAAAGATTCACTCGTGGACTACATCGCAATGGACATAAAAACGATTTGGGAAAAATATCCGCTTGTGGGCTGCTCCGACGCGGAGACGGTGAAAAGAACCTTTGAAATTGTGACCTCCGCATCCATCCCGCGGGAATTCCGCACAACATGTCCCAAAGGAATTCTGGAACGGAATCCGGAACATCCGGAAAAAGACGACTTCATGACAATTGCTTCGGAAATAGGAAGTAATGTTCCGTGGTTCCTGCAGATTTTCAACAACAGAGGCGCCCTGCTGGATCCTGATTTTGCGAACACACCATCATGGAGTATAAAAGAACTGGAAACAATTGTCGCATCACTCAAAAGCGTGAAGCAAAACGTTTTTATACGTAGCTAAGCGCTGCGCCGCGCGGTCACTGAAACGGAGGGCCTTGCCGCTGATGTCATAATGGGGAAATGGTAGATTTTTCCCTATAACAGGCAAAATATAAGGCGAGGCGGCGCATGCGCCGCCTCGCCTGACACGTCGAAGACAAAATCCTTCTCCTATAGTCCTCGTCAGAGAATAATAAATCAATCATCCTCCACACTCACAAACTTGTAGGCTCCGACATCGAAAAGCCCCATGTCAGTGATCTTTATATCCGGTATCACGGGAAGGCTGACAAAACAAAGAGACATGAACGGATCGAAAGCCTCATGGATGCCTAGCTCGCTATGCGCAAGATTCACAATCCGACCCACCTTCTCAGCCACTTCCTCTCCTGTTAGGTCAGTCATAAGCCCGGCAATCTCGTGCTGGACGCTGTCCACCACCTGTCCATTTTTCACAATGGTCATTCCGCCACCAAGCCTGACAAGCTCGTTCACAGCAACGGACATATCCGTATCGCTATCACCCGCCACGATGATATTGTGCGAATCGTGGGCAATGCTCAGGGCAATGGCTCCTCCGACAAGCCCGAAGCCCTCGATGAGCCCAAGCCCTATGTTGCCCGTACCCTTATGCCTCTCCACAACGGCGATTTTCACAATATCCTGATCGTCGCGAACCCAAAGACCGTCCTCAAGCTTCACCGAAGCGTGACCGATCTCTGTGACAAGAGACCCTGGGCTGACACGCATTGTCCTGACCCTGTCCGACTTGAGGCGCAAGGCAAAACGCTCTGGAGAGGCATCCTTCACCTTCACCATGCCGGACACCTTCTGTACATCCGTATGCATGGCAACAAACCGCGGACGCCCCTGAGAAGCGGAGCACTGTCCCAAGGTAAACACCTCGTCGGCTCTTATGTCACTCAAATCATTGAACAGAATGAAATCCGCACGACGCCCCGGGGCAATGGCGCCCCTGTCGTCAAGACGGAACGCAACCGCGGCGTTGATGGTTGCCATGGAAATCGCCGTGATGGGATCCAGACCCTCGTGGATAGCCATGCGCACATTGTTGTCGATATGGCCTTCCCTTAAAATCGACTCCGCCTGACGGTCGTCCGTGCAGAAAAGGCACCAGCGGGAATTTTTGTCATCTACACCCTTAACAAGACTTGCAAGATCCTGCGCAGCAGTGCCCTGGCGAATCAGGACATACATTCCGCGGAGCACTCTGTCCCGCAGATCGCCGGGAACGGCGCATTCGTGATCGTTCATGATGCCGGCGCATATGTACGCGTCAAGCCGGCTCCCGCCAACCCCAGGACTATGACCATCGATAATCTTTCCGGCATTCCTCGCCGCCATAATCTTGTCAATCACTTCCTCGTCGCAGTTCTCAACTCCCACATAGTTCATAAGCTCTCCGAGCCCAAGAACCCTCGGATGACCGAAACGCGTCACCAAGTCATCGGCCTTCAGCACCGCCCCGGCGTTTTCGAACGGCGTGCACGGGACGCAAGAAGGCATCTGTATCAGCACAGAAAGGGGGAGGTTCTCTGTAGCCTCCAGCATGTAATCAATTCCGTCAAGTCCGCAGACATTTGCAATCTCGTGCGGATCAGCTATCACAGTTGTCGTTCCGTGCGGCACGACAAGACGGGCGAATTCCGCGGGAGCCAGATGGGAAGACTCAATGTGCACATGGCTGTCGATGAACCCCGGAGCCATGTATTTTCCCCCGGCGTCGTAAACCTCACGAGGAGTCGGGAAATTCTCGCCCCCGAAACCCGCAAAGTAACCGTCTTTGATGTAAACATCGCTCGAGAAGATCTCCTTGTTGAAAACATCAACAACTTTACAGTTCTTTACGCAGAGATCCGCGGGACTGCGGCCCATCGCCACGTCTATTATATTCTTCAGCCTTTCCCTGTTCATAACCACCTCAAGCCGTTCTTCCTGCTTTCATTTATTTCATCAAAACGCTATATCAATGAAACACTGGTCATGATTTAACCAGTTCCTCATTAAAAATAACCGCAGGAACAGACGCCCCTGCGGTAAACAAAACCAAAACCTGAACTACACCAGCGCGTTCACTATTATCTTCGCAAGGAAGAGAGCAAACACAACCCACGTGGGTGCCGAGATATCCTTCATCTTTCCGGAACATGCTTTCAGGATAACGTAGAAAAGAATACCAAACATGATACCGTCGGAAATGGACGACGCGCAAACCATGAATATTATCGTCAGGAACGCGGGTATCGCCTCTGTCATATCCTCGAAGTCGATCTCCTTCACAGGAGTGACCATCAGAACACCAACGATAATGAGAGCAGGACTTGTAGCCGCGCTCGGAATCGCAGCAAAAAGCGGCGACAGGAAAAGCGAGAGGAGGAAGAGCACCGCCACTGTGAGGGAAGTGAGCCCTGTCCGTCCGCCAGCTGCAACGCCGGAAGCGGACTCAACGAACGTTGTCACTGTCGATGTTCCGAGCATTGCTCCCACCGTGGTTCCCACTGCGTCAGCAAAAAGAGCTTCCTTACAGTTGACAATGGTTCCGTCCTTTCTGACAAGACCGCTCTTTCCGGCGCAGCCTATCAGAGTACCGACGGTATCGAACATGTCAACAAAGAGGAAGGTGAACATGACTATGATGAAATCAAAGAAATGGGCTCCGACCTCCTTGAAGGCAAACTCGCAGAAATACGGAGCGTCAGGTCCCCAATTTCCGCCCTGCCATGTGGTGACGCCAAAAGGAATACCGATAAGAGTCGTGAGGATGATTCCAATAAGGATTGCGCCCTTCACCTTGAACGCCAGGAGAATACCTGTGATGACAAGACCTATCATACAGACAAGAGCCGATCCCTGATGCCATGTCGATGAAAGCGCGGAAACGTTGGACGGATCGCCGATGACGATTCCGGCGTTCTTCAGACCTATATACGCAATAAAGAGTCCGATACCGGCACCGATTGCATGCTTTAAGTTGGTCGGGATGCTGTTCACAATCGCCTCTCGGAGATTGCAGAGCGTGAGAAGAAGGAAGATTACTCCTTCACAGAAAATCGCCGTGAGGGCAAACTGCCAGCTATAGCCCATGCCGAGGACGACAGTATATGTAAAGAAGGCGTTGAGCCCCATTCCTGCCGAGAGCGCAAACGGAAGATTTGCCAGGAATGACATCACAAGGCAGGCAATCGCGGATGTGATTGCTGTGGCGGAGAAGATTTTCGGCCATTCCATACCGGACGGCGAGAGCAAGAGCGGATTCACGACAAGAATGTACGCCATAGTCATGAAAGTGGTGATTCCTGCCACGACTTCAGTCTTGACATCGGTTCCCCTTTCCTTCAGCTTGAAGAACTTTTCCATAATTTCTCCTTCGGGAAATCTCCAGACAGAGCCGAAGAACTCCCTTTCCAGGGCGGGACCGATTCCGGCAGAGTGCAAAGAATCGCGAGCCGGACGAAATCCAAAACCCTACGAATTTACTGTAACACAAACGCAACAGAATGCAACAAGAAATTTTTTATTTTCAAAGATCCCCGCCAAGAGGCAATACACGCAGGAGGTCGCATGCGCAAAAAAAAGGCGGACTCGCGTCCGCCATGTCTTAGTATCTTCCAAGAATCTCCAGTATCTTCTCCCGACCCACAGTCTTGATAAACATTGCAAGCTTGGGGCCCTTCTCCTTATGTATAAGGGCTTTATAAACCGAGGTGAAAAGGTCCGCAGGCTCGATTCCCGCCGTCTCGGCAGCCCGGTAAATTCTCTCGGAGAGGTCTTTCTCGTCCGTAGCG
Organism: uncultured Spirochaetaceae bacterium; assembly: GCA_946414625.1. Classification (GTDB taxonomy): domain Bacteria; phylum Spirochaetota; class Spirochaetia; order Sphaerochaetales; family Sphaerochaetaceae; genus CAMKAB01. The sequence continues at coordinate 5,519 of CAMKPI010000028.1, forward strand.
TCCCAGGCCTTAACCTCTCCCACCATGGCGCGGATGCCGCGCACTCCGGCTTCCCCAACGTCCACAAGGGGACTTTCCGGCGTCTCCAGGGAGAAACGGAAATCCTCCGGGCTGAAATCGCGAATCCAGTTCCAGGCGCACCTACAGCGAACGCGCATGCGCTCCACCTGCTCAGGACGAATGTCAGCGAAGCTGGAAATAACACGCTCGATATTGCCAGAATGTATCTGCAAAAAGTTGCACAAATGCCGGAAAGGCACCTGGTACTCCTCACAGGTGGGAACGTCTCCCGGCTGGGAGAGTTCGTACACACGCCTCTCCTGCTCCCTCTTCTTCTCGTTTACCGGAATGAGGCCGAAGTATCGGCGCTCGCAGTTGTCGTAGTCCTCGTATATCTTCAAGACATCGGTGTCGAACGAAATGGAAAATTCCGTGTTCGGACGGGTGGAAGCGAACATGTACCGAGTCACCTCGGGGGTGTAGACATCCAGCACGTCGCTGAGGCTTATCACCTCACCGCTGGATGATGAGATCTTACCCCCGCGCCCTTTTATCGAGATGAAGTCGTACTGGAAAGACACCGGAGCCTTACCACCGAAGAGCTCAACCACCTGACGTGAGGTGTCAAAAGAGCCGCCCTGTGAGTGATGGTCCTTACCCGCCGGTTCAAAATCCACTCCCTCGTAGACCCAGCGCATCGGCCAGTCTATCCGCCAGTGGAGCTTGGCATACGGGGTGGTGCGAATGTCGATTGTATCCTCCCGACCGAGGTCGTTGTCCCGATACGTGATGCCGTATTCACCGTCCCATGAGAGGATCGTCGTGTTGTCGCGGTCAGTAAACCTGGAGAAAACCGCCACCGGCCACCATGAGTCATCAAGCGGCTCCGTGCGGTACCGGTTGAGGATCTCTATAATCTCAGCCTTATGCCGGAGCGCAGTCCTCATGCCCTCGGCGTAGAAGTTCTTTCTGTAGCGGTCTGCCTGATAGATATACTCCGGATGTATTCCCACCTTCGGAAGAAGATTTTCAACATCAAGCTCATTACCACGGGCATAGTTCTCGGCGCGACCCGTTGTGTCGGGCACCAAGGTAATGGGTTTTCGAAGGTACGTTTCGAGAAGCTCACCCTGCGGCATGTTTTTCGGCACCTTCCGAAACACGTCGTAATCATCCCATGAATAGATGAACCGCACCTCTCGTCCCATGTCACGAAGAGCACGCGATACCAGGTCGACAGAGATTATCTCGCGAAAATTCCCTATGTGAACCGTGCCGGACGGGGTTATACCCGACGCGCATGTATACCTTTCCTTTTCGCCTTTCTCGCGGATTATCTTCTCCGCGAATATGTCTGCCCAATGTGTTGCCATGTAAACTCCAGTATATAATCAACATCGCCGCGAGAAGTGAGATCAGATCTCGCTGCACGGGGTTGCTTCTTTCCGAGGGACACCGCGCCGCACCTCCGACTAGAACTCGCCGCACGGGGATATCCTACCCGAGGGACACCGTGCCGCACCTCCGACTAGAACTCGCTACACAGGGGTATCCTACCCGAGGAACGCCGTGCCACGCCTCCGACTAGATTTCGCTGCACGTGGGTGCTTCTTTCCGAGGGACACCGCGCCGCAGCGCCTCCGTCAGATCTCGTCGCGTGTGAAGACTATCTTCTTCACAAGACCGTAAGAGACGGCCTCTTCGCTTGTGAGCCAGTGATCCCTGTCGGTGTCCTTCTCCACTTCTTCCAAAGCCCTTCCTGTAGCGCTGCTTATGATCCTGTTTATTCGCTCCTTTGTCCGCTCCAGCCACGCCGTATGGATCTCTATCTCCGTAGCGTTTCCCTTCATCTGCGACAAGGGCTGATGAATAAGGTAGCTGCTGTTCGGCAGAGCGAATCTCCTCTCTGCCGGCACGGAAAGCAGAATAAGCGCTGCAGCGCTTGCAACAAGACCAATGCCGATTATTGTAACAGGGCAGGACACGAAGCGTATCATATCATATATTGCAAATCCAGCGTCCACGTCGCCGCCCGGGGAATTAATCAAGACCTTCACCGGAGCCTCCGGATCCTCGTTCTCGAGAACAAGAAGATCCTTCACGAACCTGTCTGCAAGCTCGCCATTGATCTCGCCCGATATGAGAATTGACCGGGTTTTCAGAAACCGCTCCGCCATAGCGGGATTCTCTGCGCCGCGCCGCGACTCGTCGTCATCTTTCATAGTGATGCTTTGTGTAGTAGCCATAGAGACATGATAGATGAATACGGGGGGAAAATCAACATTGAGAAGGCTCGCTGCCTCTGCGAAAATGGTGCATAGGATCATGGGCAACATGTACAGAAGGCAACAATGCCGTCTGTTGAGGGAGACTTTTGCTCATACGGCGATTGTGGATGGCCCTGTAGGCGGCAATACGCTCTCTTTGTATACGGATGCACTAGCGTCGTTTATGGGCACCTCTGTGGGACGCGGCAATATGATCTGTCGGAGTACAGATTCACTAGCGCCGTTTATGGGGACCTCTGCGGGAGGCGATAATATGATCTCTTTGTATACGAGTACGCCTGCGGCGATTATTGCGTTTGTTTTGCTGAAGTGCAAATGCGGCAATCATTCAGCGCCTGTGTTGCGGCCTTGCCTCTTCGCTGTTGCATTCAGGGCGTCGCTTCAGGACATCGCTTCCGTTTTTCAACGGCAGTATGTCAGCGGCCGTAATACGGTTTGCCTGTTCGTCGCCTCTTTCAGAGCATCGCTCCCGGACAACGCTTCCCGTTTTTTCAACGGCACTATGTTCAGCGGCCGTAAATCGGTTTGCCTGTTCGTCGTCTCTTTCAGAGCGTCATTTCGTGAAGTTCTTTCAGCGTCAGTATTGCGGTTTTGCGCTCTCGACTTTAATATTCAGTCAGTACTGTTCACGAGGGAAGTCAGGGTGCGATTGAAAAGTTCTCGTCTTGTAGAAGCAGGAACTAAGACGGCAGCATTTGTCCGCGACAAAGACCCGCGGAACCGTTATGAAATGATTACACAGAAAGAAACGCTTCAGTTTTCATGCGATGAATTCGTTATCCTCTATAAACCGCATGGGATTCCCACGGTTCCCCTGAAAAACCAGAATTTGGACGGAACCCTGCTGGAATGTGCTGTCCGGATCCACTCCGAGATTATTGATGTACACGGACGGAATACATGGGAAGGAGGTGCGCTCCATAGATTGGACACGGAAACGGCGGGTCTTGTCGTATTTGCCCGGACTCAGGATTTTTACGAGAAGCTCTCCGAAATGCAGAATAAGGGGTTTTTCATAAAAGAATATCTCGCGGCCACTGATGGCGGGATCTCCTGTCCGTCTGTCATAGAATCCTATTTCCGAGCCTTCGGACCCGGACGGCGGCGCGTTCGCCCCGAGCTGGACGCAAAAAGATCGGACAACGGTGTGCTGTACAGGACATTTGTCAAACCATCAGCCTGTTTTCCAAGCGAGCAAAATGTCGAGTCTGCCAGCGGATACAACCTATTGACAGAACGGGCAGCAGAGGGCGAATTAGCATCACGCGACAACACTTTCGCGTCGGACAAGACTAAGGTTACATCAGGCGGCGAACCCATCCCTGTGGACAAGAGCGAACTTGCGGCAAGCGGCAGCCCCGCCCCTGTGGACAAGGGCGAACTTGCGGCAAGCGGCAGCCCCGCCCCTGTGGACAAAAGCGACTTTGCATGGAATGCAGAACCAGCAGCCACGCTGCGAGACGCTCAAAAGGCCGCGCTCTGCGGAATCAGAGGAGATGTCCCGTCAACCGCAAATGCCGGAACTAAAGAAAGCATCACGCCGGATACTTCTGCATCTTCCGAGCCCGGAACCGTATACCACTGCTGGATCTCCAAAGGCTTTCGCCACCAGATCCGATCTCATCTCGCATGGAAAGGCTGTCCCATCAAAGGAGACAGCCTATACAACCCCTCATTCCGAGAAGGAGAGATTTTGCAGCTGGAATGTATCGGCGTGAAATGGCCGGGGTTTGAGTTCCGGACAAGCTTGGACGACGCACAGAACAAATAGCAGCCGTGGCAGAATCTCTGGCAAAATCCATAGCAAGAGCGACCCTTTGCATTCGGTAAAGATTCGAATCCGTTTGCGACACCGCATCCACTGACCGTTTGTGACGCCGCATTCACTGGTCGTTTCCGAAGCCGCATCCACTAGCCGTTTGCGACACCGCATCCACTGACCTTTTCCGACGTCACATCCACTAGCCTTTTCCGACGTCGCATCCACAGGCCGTCACCTGGCAACAGCGTCCCTGGTATCCAATCCCGAAATCCGACGAATCAGTCTAGAACGAGCCGTCCCCGAACGGTTCGCCACCAAAAGACTCGCCTCCACTCTCCGCGCCTGAACCGTCTTCCCAGGAGTCGAACGCCTCGCCTCCCCCTCCCTGTTCGTCTTCCTCGAGCGGAGTATTGATAATCTCCACTCGCCGCTCGTATCCGGCGAGCGTTTTCTCCAACTCGTTAGCAAGGCGCATTCCTTCCTCGTAAAGAGACACAACAGTGTTCAAATCGGTGCCGGGCTCCTGGAGCTTTGCTGAGATGTCCTCCAGGTGGGAGAGCTTCTCCTCAAAAGTCTTCTCTTTCTCTTTTTTTGCCACTTTTGCCCTCTCTGCCATATTTCCTCCGTAACCTATCCCTATACATCCCTACACATACAAATGCGTCACACCCACACCGAACGTAAACCCAATCTACTGAAAATCCGTCCAATTCTTTCCCGCGAATGGAAGGATCACGCATCATTTGAATTTTCTATTTTTGCATTACCTGAAACGGCTGCACGATAATTATCAAACGACTGCGCGATAATTATCACTTTTTTCAGGAAAATCCCAGTTTTCCGGAGTTTTCGTTCTGCTTGCGCTTTTCTATGGAAAGCTCCGTTTTCCAGAATTCGCTACTCCTCTGTCTCCGTCACGACAACATCAGCGCATCCTTTGGCAAAAGTCACCGAAAGACGCTCGCCAGGCTTCAAAGCGGAAGCGGCCTTCACCACATTGCCAGCCTTGCCCCGCACTATGCTGAACCCACGATCCAGAATCTTCCGGGGTCCCGATGCCTCGATTCCTATCCGTGAGACTTTCAGCCGCGCCCGCGCATCGCGCATCGAGAGCTCGACCAGATGTGGACACGTGGTCTCGAACCACTCAACTTTCAGCGCTGCACGCCGAAGCGTGTCCTTCAAAAAGGAAAGCGAAGAATCCATTATGCTCTTCACCCTGCCGGACGCCTCGTGAAGTCTTTCTCTGACAAGTCCGTCAGCCTTTATTCCAAACCCCCGTGCAGCGCCGGAAACCTTCCACAGCCTTTCTTTCACTTTATTCAGCGAAGTATTCTTGAAATTCTCCAAATCCATTCTGGCTCGGCTGATTTTGTTCTCGACAATATACCTCAGAGAATCAGATCCTGCCTTAGACAGCGCCATCTTCGCGTCCTGCAGCCGTGAGCGGACATCCTTCTGAAGTCGCTGCTTCAAAGACATGATGGTCTCCAGCAGCTGTGCCTTGTCTCGGGAGACCAGCTCCGCGGCGGCGGAAGGCGTCGGCGCACGGAGATCCGCAACGTAGTCCGAAAGCGCCCAGTCAACCTCATGTCCCACCGCGGAAATCACCGGAATGCGACTGCGGTATATCTCTTCAATCACAAGGGGGGAGGAGAAAGGCAGGAGATCCTCAATACTTCCCCCGCCGCGTCCTATGATGATAACGTCTGCCATACGGCGGCGGTTAGCCTCCCGAATACGAGACGCAAGAGTTCTGTCCGCACCTTCCCCCTGCACGGCGGAGGGAAGAACAACTATGTCCGCATTGCTCCTTCTCTTCGTCACATTCAGAATGTCCTGCAACGCCGCGCCGGTTGGGCTGGTTATCACGCAAATACGCGACGGGTTGGCGGGAATAGGCTTTTTCCTGCCGGGGTCAAAGTACCCCAATGCGGCATAGTGGCGCTTTCGCTCCTCCAAGGCTGCGAGGATGTCTCCGATGCCTGCCCTGCGGATTGAGGAGCAAACAATCTGATATGTGCCGCGCGGCGGATACACGTTTATACTTCCAAAGACCTCGACCTTCATACCGTCCTCTGGACGAAAACCGAGCCTTGAAGCGGCGCTGCGCCACATCACGGCGCCGATCAGGGCATCTCCATCCTTCAGGCTGAAATACCAATGCCCGGAGGATGCCGGACGAAAGCCGGACACTTCACCCTCAACCGTGATACCCTGAAAAGAGGTCTCCAAAGAGTCGCGAATGAGATTTGTCAATGCGCCGACAGTATAACGCACCCCGCTCTGCTGCATGCAGCCCCCAAGGATGATGCGCGTTCATGCTCTTGATTAAATCTATCCGAACACGCACGCATAAGAATATAAACAGCAGCCGCAATCCCGGCAAAGCCGGCGCGTGTGTTCATCCACTTGAACACACGCATGAGATTATTCAGCAGCCGCGATCCCCGCAAAACCGGCGCCGGTGTTCATCCGCTTGAACACACGCATGATTATATCGCAAACCGTATGGCAATCCAGTCAAAAAAAAGAGACTGCCGCGAAACCTCGCAGCAGCCCCGTTGAATGCCAACTGATAACGGCTTGAAATGTGCAGACCGGCTGTCCGCCTTCTCAGCCGCCGTCCACTCAGCCCTCCTCGATTGACCCTGTCGGGCACACTGATGCGCAAGCGCCGCAGGACACGCAGGTCTCAGGGTTGATCGAGTAGATGTCTCCCTCAGAAATCGACGAGGTCGGGCACTCCGGCTGGCAGGTTCCGCATGCTACGCATGTATCTTTGATTTTGTACGCCATAATTTTCTCCTTTGAGACAGATCCTTCACTCATTCCGCTTTCAGCCGAATGATTCCGGCATTCGAAAACCGCTCGGAGCCGCCTCTCTTACAACTGAACCAAATCTACCACCGCACAGTTAAAAAGTCAACACATTTTTTAACAAAAGTTAAATAGTGTTAAACATTTCTAACTTTACATCGCCTTGCCGCACACTTTTTTCAACACATTTTCAGCACCTTGTACCCGTCCCGCCCAGTGGAAGCAATTGTCGCAGGTGCGAGTCATATGGTCATTGCGTTTCAAATCCCTGAAGGCGATATATACGCGCAGGCGGTTCACATTCCCAAGGGGGCCGTATAGTAATTGCGTTTCAAATCCCGGGAGCCCCTATCCGCCGCGGCTCGCCGCATTTCAGCCTTTCTTCTTCAGAAGGTCACGGATCTCAGCAAGAAGCTCAGCCTCTGTGGGCTCTTTCGGCTTCGCAGCCTCATCCTCAGCGCGTTTTGCGGCTTCGGCTTCCTCGGCTGCCTTCTTGGCGTCCTCTTCCGCCTTCTTCTTTGCCTCCGCCTTGTTCTTGGCGACATTGATCAGCTTCACAAAGTTGAAAACAACAAAAGCGATGATAAGGAAATTGATTACAGCGGTGATAAAACTGCCGTAGTTCAGCGTGAGTGCTTCTTTTCCCTCCGTGGCTTTCCTCAAGGTAACCGTAAGATTGGAGAAGTCGATACCACCGGTGAAGATTCCGATCACCGGAGTGATCACGTCTTTCACAAACGAATTGACTATCGCGGTAAACGCTCCGCCGATAATCACACCGACTGCCATGTCAATCACATTCCCGCGATTGATGAAGTCCCTGAATTCGGTAAAGATATTGCTTTTTTTCTTCATGCCCCGATTGTAGAACTAATCGGCTGAATTGTGAAGTAGCATAAAAGACCCGGATGTGGTATCATCGGGCGGAATGCCGGGAACAGATTCTGCCGGATAACGGAGGAGACGCTATGTCCACAATGACAACAGCCATCATAGTATTTGTCCTTATGTACGCGGGAATGCTCGCCTTCCCCTCCAAAAGGGTCTTTTTCGTAGTGGCTGCCGCCGCCGCGATGCTCATACTCGAGATCCTCCCGTGGAACGAGGCCCCCGGCGCGATTAACTGGAACGTGATTATGATGATAGCGGGGACAATGATCATAGTCTCTCTCTTCATCGAAACGAAAATGCCGGCACGTCTTGCAGACATTATGCTGCTCCGCGTGCCAAACGCTTGTTGGGCTATAATCGCGCTCTCCGTTTTCTCCGGCGTGGTCTCGGCGTTCGTGGACAACGTTGCAACAGTGCTTATGGTGGCTCCAGTGGGGCTTGCAATATGTCGGAAGCTGGACGTGAACCCAGTGCCTGCGATAATCTCGATTGCCGTCTCAAGCAACCTGCAGGGGGCTGCCACCCTTGTGGGCGACACAACAAGCATACTTCTCGGCGACTACGCGGGGATGACGTTCATTGACTTCATCTGGTGGCAGGGCCGCCCATCGATCTTCTGGGCTGTGGAGCTGGGAGCGGCAGGAACGGTCATTGTCCTGTATCTCCTCTTTAAAAAGGAGAGGACCCCGATTGAAAAGGGCAGCGTCACTGAAGTTCAGGATCACGTACCGTCAATCCTGATGGTTCTTGTGGTCCTCCTTCTTATACTCGCTTCATTCTTTGAAGTACCCGCCGTTGACAGGCTGAAGAACGGCATCATCTGCATGACGCTCGCCGTGATAGGCGTGGTGCACGCCGTGATCCGGTCAAAAAGCGCCGATCCTGCGCGTCTTGTCGCAAGGGAGCTGGATGTGGAGACCCTCGTGATGCTCTCAGGGCTGTTTATCGTCATAGCGTCCATACAGCGAGCCGGAGTTATCGACGCCATATCCGATGTATTCTCAAGGCTCGGCGGCGGCAATATTTTCGTGCTTTATACCATCATAGTCTTCGCCTCGGTGGCTCTTTCCGCTTTCATAGATAACATCCCGTACGTGGCGGCCATGCTGCCCGTGGTACAGGGAATTGCTGTGAAACTCGGCATAAACCCGATTCTCCTCTACTTTGGGCTTCTCTCAGGAGCTACACTCGGAGGAAACATCACGCCCTTCGGTGCTTCAGCCAACGTGGCAGCGATAGGAATACTGCGCAAAGAAGGCTTCAAGGTCAAAAACTCAGACTTCTTCCGGATTGGAATTCCCCTCACCAGCACCGCTGTACTGATAGGATATGCGGTGAACTGGATTTTCTGGAGCTGAAGGCCGGGCACAAGTCGCGGGTGACTCCTCTATGCCGCTTGTGTATGACAATGCGGCTGAAGGCCGGGCGCAAGGCGCGGGTATAACTCAGGGTACGCCTGCGTCCCCCCTGCACCCGGCATGGGCGCAGGGCGCGGATGACTCCGGAACAAATTGAAAGCGACGGCATTGCAGACGTGCTGAACCCCCAGGCGCGAGGCACGGGTGACTCCGGGCTCGGCCGTCCCGCGCCTGCGTGTATTACCCCGCATCCACGCTGT
>CAMKPI010000029.1 GCA_946414625.1 uncultured Spirochaetaceae bacterium
GTTGTGCGCAAGCACGTCCTTGTTGTCCCACTCTCCCCACCGGGAATCCCGCTCGGCATTCTTGTTTGTGTACATGAAAACGTTCGTGGACAGGTTGTAAGAGAGCCCGAGCAGCGGACTCGACACGGCAAGGGTCTGCCTCAGCGTGAGGCTGGAGTTGCTGTAGTCCCCTTCGCGGAGGTTTCCGCTGTACATCGGAGCGATTGTCTCCGTGAATGAGAGAAGATCCCTCCCGGTGCCGCCCTCAAGCCTTATCGAGGGATTGATCGAAGTGGAGAGGTAGCTGTGCTTCATCTTCCTGCTGTAGAAGTTATTCACCGTCTGGCTGTACGAATACGAGAGTTTCAGGCTAGGCCCCGTGAGGGTGCGGGTGCTGGAGAAGGGCGGCGCCGCCTCGCTCTTTCCCAGCCCGAAATCCATATACTCCGGCTCCGAGCCCTTGTATTCCGATCGCGCAGCATATTCCTCGTCCAGAGCGCGCGCAAGATCGCTCTGATAGTTCGGCACTGTGCGGCTGTTTGCCTTCCAGTCAAATACAGTTCCGGAAAATCCCAGATTGAAGCCCGGCAGCTTTGCCTCGGTGACTTCATAGACCCATGCGTCTTTTGACCGGGGGGTGCTGGAGGAAGAGCCCGGCAGCCACTTGTATTTTATGTACGCGTCGATGCCGGATATGTTCAACACGGTATTTCCCATCTTGATGCCGGTGGATCCGGTGAGAGTCATCCTGTAATCGTCCACGCTTGAGTTATATGTTGTCGGGAATGTCTGCTCCTGACCGAAGACCGCATCCAGCCCGAACGCAGTGTTGCGATTCAGAAAGTCTCGCTTCACATTCGGGTCACTGTAGATCGGAACCACAAACTTCAGATGCGTCCTGTCGACATCCAGGTTCAAATTCAGATCAAGAGAATATCGGATCTTGTCGTAGTACTCGTACTCGAGGTTTTTGTGTCTGTAGGCAAGAACCCCCAAAGCCTCCATCTGCATGGCTCCCGTTTCTGTCTTGTTGCGGGTCTCAAGACCTACCGACACGCCTTTGTCTTCATACGCATCACCGAAAACAGCAAGATACGAGCCCGTCTTTCGCGCCCACTGTTCCACTGTAGACTGCTGAACTTCAGAGATAGGCTTGTAGTATAGCCCGTCACGGATCATCTCGGTGCTGTCTCCGGACGCGATCATGGAAAAAACACCGAATGCCGCCTGCGCGCCCTGCTGGGCGGTGCTTTCAGTCTCGCTTTGATCCGACGAGGTCCTCGTACCTCCCGACGTGCCGAGGCGGGGGTATTTTCCGTATACATCGTATGTGGTATTGAGAAACATGCCCTTGTCGCTGGAGATTCCCATCGCGGGATTTATCGCGAGCTGCACCCCGGGATAGAAAAAGAAAGGCAGCCAAAAGAAAGGCACACGACCTATCCGGAATGTGGCGTTTTTAAGGAAGAGGTCGGAGTTCGCCATCCCGATTTTAGAGGCGTTTATGCTCCAGTACATGTCGTCCGCCCTGGTTGCGAAGCCCCCGGCGTGATTTGTGGAGATGGCTCCCTTCTCGAAGAATACTGTTTTCGTGTCCCCCTCGTAGGATACTCTGTTCCCTATTGTCCTGAGGTTTACAGAGCTTCCTGCCGAATTCTTCTTGTTCGACGAACTGCCTCCGCCGAAGACCACAACGTCCAGCGTCTCCCAGCCCAGAGAAATCGCATCCCCGTAGAAACTCGTGGAGGAGTCTTCCCGAAGAGTCACGTCTCCCGAAGCCTGCAAGAGCTTTTCGTCCAGGTTGAAGACTATCTTCTGAGCGAGAAGCTCTCTGTCTTTCTGACGCGCCGATTGGTCGGATGTGGTTTTCAGCGACAGGATAACGTTCCCGGTGAGGGTGACTATGCTGCCGGACACCTCGAGATTGTCAGCCTGCTTCACCGTGATTGCGTACTTGTCAGTGGAAGATGTGCTTCCCGCCGCGTAAACCGATGGGGCGAAGAGACAAAAAGAGAGGAAAATCATGGCGCCGATAGCAAGCCGTTTCATCGTATTTGGATATAATTATAGCCGATGTCCGCCCCTTTTTGAATAAGAGACCGAAAAAAACAAAAATGGGACGCCGGATACGGATAACGTGCGGAAACCCTTGGGGCAAGAGGGTGAGCCGCGTTAATGGAGAGGGATACTCAGACGTTCGCGTGCGGAAACCCTTGAAGTCCACTTCCGGGATGAAGCCCCTCTGGGATACGTATGGCGAGCATGTGCAGAACACTTCCGGAGTTTTCATAAAACTGCAGGCGGCGCCTTTCAATGAATGCCGGAGCATGCCGGGACCTATCAGCCCTCGTCCAGTGCCCCGGGGGGGGTAGAGCACTTCTTTACAGCCTTCCGCCGCCTGTCAGTGAGTCTCGCCGATAAACAGTCCAATCGACTCTCGGAGCCAGGTTCTGGCAACAGGTTTTCGAGTCCCGCTTGCGGAGAAATAAAGATAAAAGCAATCCTCGTCAGCCTTATACTTCACGTCGCACGAGGATACGAGCCTGCTTGCCCAACCGTCTTTCTGCGGCTCCAGAATCGGGTTTTCCGAAACCTTTTCGAAACGAATGCCGTCATCCGAACGATACAGCATGACAGCTGACGAAACGTCAAGTCGTCTCTCGTCCCAGTAATATGCCGGGGACAGGGCGTACGTTGTGCCGCCGTGAGAGAAAAGCCGTACATGTCCCGGAGAAAGGTTTGAATACATGCTGTCCGGATCGGCTTCCATGAGAATTCCCTGAGTTCTGTTGCTCCTCTCCGCATCTGCCTCGTCCGTTGCAGAGGACGCGGCAAGCGCGCTTTTCGTGCCGATAGCGCGGAGCGCGGCTGATTCTCCAGTGGTCTCCCGGAGTGCGGCAGGCGACGCGTCGGAATTGCGGAAAGCACCCCCTTGGGGAACTTCAGCAGAGCCGCGGAGCGTGGCGTCTTTTGAGGTACCCTCCCGGAGGGTGGCAGAAAACGCGTCTGCGGAGCCTTCCGAAGAATGGAAATCAACCGCCTCCCCGGCGCGAATATTCTCTTCCACCTCGGGAGCCTCGTCCGACCCCTCAACGGCGGGCGCGCCATCCAGCGACGGGAGCTCAACAAAACCGAAGAACCTCGGCACCTCGCATCTCGGGCGGAGAGCGGAGGCACCACCCCTCCCCGGCAGGGGGAATCCCCCGGCTCCGAAATAAAGGCGGTATCCAGCGTTGCCGGCTTTCATGATTTGCGGTGACGAGAGAGCGCGACGGGCCTTGTAATCCGCAGAATACGGGACATCTTTTCCCGACAGAAGAAGTCTTGGACTCGACCATCGGGTGAGATCCGTTGATGACGTGACAAGAATCCGCGAGGTGTGCCTACGGTGGCCAGGCCGCTGGAAAGCATCCTGAAAGCCGTCCGGTTCGTGGTTCTCATAAACCAGATGATACATTCCGCCGTCGATGAGCACGGAAGGATAGTGACCGCGCGTGGCAACGAGGCGTTTCGGCTCCCAGCCTATGCCTGAATCCGAGATAAAATGATGAACCCCGAGCCACGAATGAAAGAACATGTGCCACTTTTCGTCCGGGGACTCAGCCGGCAGAATCACACACGGGCTGGAGAATGCGGGGGCGTACCAATGAGATTCGATCACCGGCTCGTCGGTGAATGGGAACCAAATGCAGTTTTCCATTTTTGGCGATGCGGTCTAGGACGCCTTCCTCCCGGATTCTGTCTCCTGGGACTTTGCGCTCCCAAGCTCTGCGACTATGTACGAAATTGCCAAGGCGATTACAAAAACCACCACAAGGCTATCCGAAAGATTGAAAGTGGGCCATCTCTGGAAACCAAACAGGCCGTAAAACTTCACGCTGATATAATCAACCACACCCGTGCGAAAACGAAAAATCCTATCCGCCAAAGTCCCGAGCCCACCTCCGACAACCAAAGCAGCGAACACCTTCTGCACTCTTGTCATCCGAAAACGGTCGGTCAGCATCATTCTGGAAACGAATGCTATCAACACCAGAGGGAAGATTATGAACATAAGAATCCGGACAAAATCCCCGCTTCCCGCGCCGAGACTGAATGCAAGTCCCCGGTTTCGCTCATGGCAGATATAAAGAAAATCTCCGAAAAAAGCGGCTCCCACATGTCCCTCAGGGATGTTCTTCACGATAAAGTATTTTATCAGCTGATCCACAGCAAGGCTTATAAGCGCAATAGAGACCAGAATAGTTTTTTCTTTCTTGCTAGTCATTGTATTAAACTTACATTCATACTGCCGCGTCGTCAATATATAGCCATCGCAGACTCTCAGTCGAGCTACTCAGTTAAATGTCTACAAATAATTTATACTTCCGAGCCGCCACATCCGGACACCGGAAACACGGCTTTCTTTCCTCGAGGCGCCGTTCAATCCGCTTCATCGTACATTCTCGAAAGAATATCCCGAAATTCGGAATCGGCCCGTTTCAGAATCTTCGAACCCCGGGTGATCTTGCAGAGACTTACCTCCATCTCGCGGGCGATTTTCCGCTGGGGTTTGCCCTGGTACAGCTCCTTCATCAAATACCACCGCTTGGATATATCCTGAAGCTCCGCATCGGTGAAAAGCTCGCTGAAAAGGGCGCGGGTCTTCTTCTTGTCCGTCGTCCGGTTGAAAATATCTATAATCTCATCCAAATTGTCCATGTCCAGCTCCAACCTTACCACACACAGCGTTGTCTTCGCCCCATGCGGTCTCATCCCGGATCGTTCGAATTCGCCTTCGGGTCAATTTCCTGCCTCTGCCCATGCTTCTTTTGCCTCGACAGACAGAGTCTTCCACACGGCCCCCCAGTCTACTGCCCCGACCTCAAAAACTGGCTGCGGTACAGCCTGCTGTAAAAGCCTCCTTTTTCAAGAAGCTCCAGATGCGTCCCCTGCTCAACAATGTTTCCTTCGTCAAGCACCAGAATTCTGTCCGCGTCACGTATGGTGGAAAGCCTATGGGCGATTATGAAGCTCGTCCTTCCACTCGTGAGCCGCTCCATAGCCTTCTGAACCAGAGACTCTGTCCGGGTATCCACGTTGCTCGTCGCTTCGTCGAGGATAAGAATCTCCGGATCCGACATGAAAGCCCTGGCAATTGTGATGAGCTGCTTCTCACCCTGGCTGATATTGCTGCCTTCCTCGTTTATGACAAAAGAGTAGCCATCCGGCAACGCGTTGATAAAGTGATCTGCACAGGCTCTCCGAGCGGCATCCTCGACTCTCTTCCTAAGAGTCTCGGAACCCGATGCCGCAGAAGCAGAAGCCCGCTCCGCTCCCCGTCGGCGGCGGGATCTGCCGGCTTGTCCATTCCCGGCTGAAACAGGAGCCGCGCCCCTGGATCGAGCCGCGTCACCTGCCGAAATCGCATAGCCGCAGCCATTGTCCGCGCCACCGTCCGGGCATGCGCCACAGCGTTCCGCCTCTCCGGCTTCAGAGGCATGCACGATGCTCCCCGCACATACGCCGCCGCCCGCGCATACACCGTCGTGTTCCGCCCCTCCGGCTTCAAAAGCACGCGCGATATCGCCCGCCTCCGCGCCGTATGCTATATTCTCCTCAATGGTTCCATTGAAAAGCCAGGTGTCCTGCAATACCATGCCGAATCTTTCGCGAAGAGCATCCCGCCGCCAGGAATTGATATTCACACCGTCGAGCCGGATCTCTCCGGAGGAGACATCGTAAAACCTCATGAGAAGATTCACAAGAGTTGTCTTTCCCGAGCCTGTTGGACCCACAATCGCAACCTTGGTGCCATGCGGTATATGCAGCGAAAGATGACGGATAAGAGGCCTCTCGGGAGAGTACGAGAATGAGACATCGTCAAAATCAATGTCTCCGAGGCCGCCCGGGGATCTTTCCTCCGCCGAAGGACCTTCATATTCGCCGTCAGGACTCTCCTCTGGCTCATCCAGAAGCTCGAAAATCCGCTCTGCCGCCGCAAGCGTGCTTTGGAACATGCTTGAGAAGTTTGCCAACTCCTGAATCGGCATGTTGAAGCGCCGGACATACTGCACAAAAGCCTGGATATCCCCCACCGTCACCACACCCGCAACAGCCCTGAGCGCGCCGACGACAGAGACAAGGATAAATCCCATATTGCCCCAAAATCCCGTCACCGGATGGCTCATGGAGCCGTAGAACGTGCTCTTCCACCCCGACTCACGAAGCCGGCCGTTGATATCGTCAAACTGAGAGATGACAGCCTCTTCCCTGCAGAAAGCCTTGACCACGCTGTGTCCGGAGTATACTTCCTCCACATGGCCGTCCAGATCTCCTAAATACTTCTGGTTGTCAACAAAATACCTCTGGGAAAAGCGGATGATTCCGGACACGGAGAACAGCATGAGAGGAATTGTCACAACACAGACCAGCGTGAGCACAACGTCAGTGGAGAACATCATCGCAACAATGCACAGCACCGTGAAAACGCTGATAACACTTTGGGAGATTCCCTCCTGAAGGTTCTCGTCTATCCTGTCTATGTCGTTTGTAAGGCGGCTCATCACGTCTCCCTGTGTGGTGCCGTCGAAAAATTTCAGAGGAAGGCAGTCGAGCCTTGCGTTGAGCCGGGCCCTGAGATCCGCAACAACCTGACCGGAGACCCCGGCAATTATGAAATGCTGCCAAAAACGGAAAAAAGGAGTTATGACATACAGGGCAAGCATTATTACAAGAAAGCGATAAACAGCGCCTTTGTCTATTGCGCCGGTCTTCAATCCCAAAAGAGCCTCGTTTATCACATATCCCAGATATCGCGGCGCAAGAGCGCTGGCCAAAACCCCTATAAACGCGAACACAAAAGAGAGAATAAACGTTATCTTATGCGGCGCCAAAAGAGAAACAAATCGTCTCAAGGTTCCACGGAAGTCTTTGACCTTCTCCACCTTGCCGCGGTTCTCAATTCTAGGCACGCGGCGCCTCCTTTCCTGAATGAGAAGGTGTCAACTCATCATCGGAGAGCTGGCTGCGCGCGATTTCAATATATACCGGGGACGTCTTCATCAAAACCTCATGGGTTCCCTGCGCGACCAGGCGACCATCTTCAAGCACTATTATATTGTCAGCACCCATCACAGTGCTGATTCTCTGCGCTATTATTATCTTTGTTCTTTTTTTCAGCGCTTGGTCGGTTGCAAGCGCATGCCTGAGGCGTGCGTCAGTGGCATAATCCAGCGCGGAAAAGCTGTCATCAAACACAATCACCTCGGCATCCTTTATCAAGGCCCGGGCTATCGCAAGGCGCTGCTTCTGTCCCCCGGAAAAATTCTTCCCACCCTGCGAGACAAGCGCGCCTATCCCGTCCTCGTGCGCGCTCACAAAATCCTTCGCCTGTGCCGTCTCCAAGGCATGCCACACCTCGGCATCCGAGGCTCCGGGACGACCGAACCGAATGTTTTCAGCAACCGTCCCGGAAAAAAGAACCGCCTTCTGAGGCACATATGCAATCTTTTGACGAAGCTCCTTCAGCGAATATGAACGGACATCCCGCCCGTCTAGGAGCACGGAGCCGGACGCCACATCGTAAAGGCGGATTATGAGCCGCTGCAGGGTGCTTTTTCCGCTCCCTGTGGAACCGATTATAGCAGTTGTCTTCCCGCTTTCTGCTATGAACGAAACGTCGGATATGACGTTCTCTTTGCTGTCCGGATATCCGAAGGAAACATTTCTGAACTCAACCGTGCCCGTCCCGGCTTCCTGAATGATTTCGCTTTCAGATCCTCGTCCTGCACCGACTCCTGTTCCTGTCTCTGTTACAAACTCCGATTCGGCAGCTCTATCATCTGTCCTTATTCCGTCTCCAATGCCTGGCTTCTCTCCGCCCGGGAGGGAAGACTCAAAAGGCTCCCCGCTTCCAACATGCGCGGCACGAGACTCCCGCACAGCGACGAAAGAAGAATCCTTTATCTCCGGCACAGTGTCGAGGACCTCAGAAATTCTCGCTGCGCTCACACGGGTACGCGGCATGATTATCATCAGGAAGCTCAGCATCGAGAGGCTCAGCAAAATCATCGTGAAATAGCTGATAAGACTCATAAGGGAACCAACCGATATGGTGCCTGCCTCAACGTGTGCGACGCCGAACCGGCAGAGGGCAAAGGTTGCCATGTTCACTATAAACATCATGCCGGGACGCATCGCGGAGAGAATCCGGTTTATCCGAAGCGCGATCCGGTATATCTCTTCGTTCGCTTCTTCGAATTTCGCACGCTCCGCTTTCTGTTTCACAAAGGCTCGTATCACCCTGGTGCCGGACAGATGCTCGCGTATAAGCAGGTTCAGATGATCCAGCTTTTTGCGGTATGCGATGAAAAGCCGCGCCACAAGAAGGATTATCGAGACAAAGAACACCACGAGGACAGGTATCACCACAAGAAGAATCCGGGACAGATCCCGGTGTATGCTCATCGCGGCGATTATGCTGCCTATGCAGAGAACCGGAACGGACAGCACCATGCGGAGCAGCATTACAACAAAATTCTGAACCACAGTGACATCGTTCGTATTGCGGACTATCATCGACGAAACAGAGAAGCCGTTCAGCTCCGACAAAGAGAATTTCTGCGCTTTTACGAAAACAGCCCTGCGTAGATCCGCTGCATAGGAAGACGAGATCCTGGCGCTTACAAGGCCTATCGAGACCATCGCCGCCACCTGGAGAGCCGCCACAAAGACCATCACCGCACCGCGAAGCAGAATATAGCTCATATCCAGGGACGGAAGCCCCCTGTCGACAATGTCCGCCATTATCCTGGGCAGGGCAAGCTCGGAGAGTACCTGAACCGCAGTAAGAAGCATCACCGCGAAGACTCCCCTTGAGTAACTACGGATGAAACGCTTCAGAAGTCTGCACATCTAATTAGATAATAACTATATTTTGTGAAAGCGTCAATAGGAGGATTACTTTTTCAGAAAATAATCGGAGTGCAGAGAACCTCAAGCCCGGTACACAGGACGGCTAGACTCCCGCCGCGAACCACCTCTGCATCAGGATTCCCGCAGACACCGAAACATTCAGGCTGCCCTTGGTTCCCGCCATCGGAATAGAAACTCTCGACAGGCATCGCTTCAGTATGTCGGGACTCACACCAAACTCTTCGCTGCCCAGCACCGCAACACCACGCACAGGAAAACAGAAAGTGTTTATGTCGTCTCCTCCGAGCTCCAGCGCAATGACCTCACCAGTCTCGTAGCCGCAAAACAGCTCCAGCACTTCAGCCTCGGATGCAAAGCGCCATGCCACAGTATCCACACAGCCCCGGGCAGTGCGCCTCGCGTGGGGATGAAGCGGGCTTGCCGTGCCTTCGACAAGTACTATCTCCCTGATTCCAAAGGAATCGGCGCTGCGGAATATTGCACCCACGTTGTACGGGCTGCGAATCCGATCCAGCACAAGGATCTTATCCTGAATCAGCCGCTTCGAGGCGTCGAGTCCTCCCGCATCGTCCGTGGCGTCCCAGTCACTCGGCTCCGCTCCGAGCCGGGTACGGATCTTCTGTGCCAGATCCTCCAAGCGGAATGCAAGGCCAAGTCCCGAGAAAAAGAAGTCGTTCCGAGATCCCGAAACGGAAACCTCGTTCAGCGGCTTCGGAAAGACCCCGTTATTTGCTCCCAGCGATTCACTATCACGTGGGGGAACCGCGTTCAGAGGCGTCGGAGATGCCTCCTCCCGAGAACCGGACGCGCCGCCTCGTGTGCATGCGGAGAACTCCTCCAGTGGTATCGCCGGAAGATCTGCCAGATGAAGTATACTGTTAATGTATGTCAAATCGACGTCACGGCCTGTTTTTGCGCGGTGTGCGTTCTCGGACAGAACCAGCGAGATTTTGCGTAGGCGCGTCCGCTCCTTCAAAGAGAGAAGCTTTTTCACGGTGATCATAAAACGGCCCCCGCATTTTCCGCACAGAACCGCTCTGCTGAAATCTCAGCCGTGCCGTCGTCCACGTCTGTCGCGCAAAGAGCCGAAACCGCGTCTCCGTCCTCTTCTGCAGATATATTCACAGCGCCGCCCCCGTTTTGCTCCGCTGCCGGGTTCGTCCCGCCGTCCGCAGCAACGTAATACGCGCCGTCACACCGAGCAGCCCCGCCGCCTTCTTCACCGCCGTCTTCTTCATTCTCGCCTTTCACCAGATCCCGCGGCATCACACAGAGCGCAAACTCCCCTTTCAGCGTTTTGAGCCTTCCGGAAACTTCGCCGGCAGTGCCTGAGAAGATCTCCTCGTGAACCTTGGTCAGTTCACGCCCCAGAACCACGAGGCGGCCGGGTGCAAGAGAGGCAATCTCGGCTAGCGTTTTTTCGATTCGAAACGGGGATTCATAGATTATAAACGCTTCGTCTCTGGAAAGCAGCTCCTCCAGGCGCCGCCGCCTGCGTCCGGATTTCGGAGAAAGGAATCCCTCGAAAGTGAAAGTCTTTCCGAAGAGACCTGCTGCGGAAACTAGGGTTGTGGCGGCAGACGCACCGGGAAGAGGAACAACGGGGATGCCCGCATCCCTCACGGCGCGTACAAGACGCGAACCGGGGTCGCTCACCCCGGGAGTCCCCGCATCGGAGCAATATGCCACATCGGCGCCTTCCTCGAGGATTTTCACAACCCCCCGGGCAGAAGCCTCCTCGTTCCTGGCGTGACAGGCAATGAGCTTCTTGCCCGAAATTCCATAGTGGTTCAGGAGAATCGAGGTGTGGCGGGTGTCCTCGCACGCGATGACTGGCACTTCCTTCAGCGTCCGCAAGGCACGAAGTGTGATGTCTTCCATGTTCCCGATCGGGGTCGCGACTACATACAGACAGGCCATTCATTCCCCCTCTGGAGCGTCAAGCGGACACCTGGGAGAGTTCAGCCAAAAGTGCCTTCACTTCCTCTTCCAGGTTTTCCAGAAGCAGCATACGGGTCTCCCCTGTGGACCGGAACTTCGCCTCGATCTTCCCTTCGGCAAACGAACGGGCACCCAGAATCAGGCGGAGCGGGATCCCGATAAGATCGCTGTCGGCGAATTTCACACCGGCGGACTCCTTTCTGTCGTCATAAAGAACATCTATTCCGGCAGAAACCAGGCGGCTGTAAACCTCGTCGGACGCATTTGCATCCTTTATCAGCGGAATGAAATGCACGTCGTAAGGGGACACGGAAAGCGGGAGGACGAGACCTTTGTCGTCATTATACTCCTCGGCAAGACACGCAAGAAGCCTGCCCACCCCGATTCCATACGAGCCCATCACCACGGGGCGTCGCTCGCCGTTCTCGTCCTGGTAGAAGCAGTTCATCGCCTCGGAGTACCGGGTACCCAGCTGGAATATATTGCCCACTTCGACGCCTTTGCTGCTCTTCAGCGGCTTTCCGCAAACAGGACAGAGATACCCCTCCTTTGCCTGGGCTATGTCAGCCACAGTTCCGGAATAATCCCTGCCGTAGTTGGTGTTAAGATAATGGAAGCCTTCTTTGTTGGCACCGGCGACAAGGTTCGTTGAAGCCGCCACTGCGTCGTCCACAATGACGACCACATCTTCCTTGCAACCGATGGGAGACCCAAATCCCGGCACCATTCCACCGGCGAGGATCTCCTCCTCCTGGGCGGGACGCATCGAAGAGCAGCGGGCGGCGTTCTGGAGCTTGTTCTCCTCTATGTCCATATCACCGCGGACAACACCGATTATAAGCCTCTGCGTCTCAGTGCCGTCGCTGTCGTCGATATATGTTCCAACCATGAAAAGAGCCTTCGCAGTCTGCTCCGGACGGATTTTCAAAAAACCGGAGAGGCCTTCTATTGTCTTTGCGCCCGGAGTCTCGACAATCTCGAGCGCCTTCATCTCCTCCTTCTGCGTGCTTTTCCGGAAGCGCGCCACCTGGCGATTCGCGGTATACCCGCATTCAGGACAGGTTATTATCGTATCCTCGCCTATGGGAGAGAGGTACATGTACTCGTGGGACACCTTGCCGCCCATCATGCCGCTGTCAGACCCCACTGCCACAACGGGCAGCCCCGCGCGCTTGAAAATGCGGAAATATGCGTCGTAATGTGCTTTGTAAACCTTCTCCAGCCCCGCCACATCCCGGTCGAAGGAATACGAATCCTTCATGGTGAACTCGCGTACACGAATCAGCCCAGCCCTGGGGCGCGGATCGTCCCGCCACTTGGTCTGAATCTGATACACAAGAAGAGGCATGCGCTTGTAGCTGTCTATCATCTGCCTTGCGAGATATGTACAGCATTCCTCGTGGGTCATTGCAAGCACCATGTCGGCATCACGGCGGTCCTTGAAGCGGCTCATTTCGCGGTCTATGCTGTAGAAGCGACCTGTCTCCTTCCAAATGTCGGCTGAATTCACCACCGGCATCTGAATCTCCTCGTCTCCAAGAGCGTTCATCTCCTCGCGGAGAATCTTAGTGATTTTCCCAACCGAGCGAAAACCGAGCGGGAGCAGGCTGAAAATTCCCGCAGACAGCTGGTTTATGTACCCGGCACGAACAAGATACTCATATCCCTTGGTGTCGGCGTTCGCCGGCGCCTCGCGGAGAGTCTTTGAAAACATTGAAGACATTCTCATAAAAAAACCTCTGAATATAATTTACCGTAATCTATTCGGGCATTTCGCCCGCTCTCGAGCCGCATCTCGCGGCCCTTCCGCCACCTCTTTGCACAGCGCTCTCAGGAGCCGATATCCCCGATATACCTGATATGCCACGCCCCTTTTCCTGCAAAACCCGCGAGGCACCCGACGTCTCTCCAGACTCCGCATACTGCATACCGCATACGAATACGCGCCGGACCGCCGTTGACGAAGCCGCAAAAACCGTCCGCATAACGCTCTCACATCCTCTTCCATGCCTCGATAGGATTTATCCTATACCTCACAGCGCAGTAAATCCATGCGAAGAAGATTCCGGAGAGGTGCACAAGAGGAGCCACCCCGCTCTGCAGCCCGGTCACCTGGGTGAAAACCTCTATGGCAAGCATCACAAGCACAGCAACAGGCATCTTGAGCGGAAGGATGAAAAAAAGCAAAACCGTTGTCGACGGAGCAAGTACTGACACGAGAAAAAGGATGGAGTAAATTGCACCGGAAGCCCCCAGAACCACAACGAGCCACGAACCGCTCCACGAAAGGATGAGGTAATTGGCCACCCCCGCGAGAGTCCCACAGAGGAGGTAATACAAAAGGAACTCCCGAGAGCCCAGCTCACGCTCCACCGGGTCGCCGAACACAAGCAGGGCGTACATGTTGAAAAACAGGTGCGGCAGGCTGCCGTGCATGAACATATATGTGAACACCTGCCAGACATAGCCGCCGCGCACCGTCGCGGGAATGAGCGAGAGGCTGTACAGCAAAGGCACTCCTCCCAGCGAGAGACGTGTGTGGTGTGAGAGAATGTATAACACGACATTTATCCCTATAAGGATGTATGCCGCATGGGAATATGTATATTTGAATTTCCGGTTGATTATGCTGTTAGCCATGTGCTGCCCTGAATTCAGGTCCTCTCCGCGCCGGATCCTTTAAAGCCTATACCTATGAGGTAGGTCTCAAAGCTGTCCACACGGCACGCGGCGGGCTTCAGAGTCCTTGCCCGGACGAACAAGAGCCTCATTCGACGCAGCAAAGCCTCCTGTCCGCCGCCCTGGAAAATTTTTATCACAAGATTCCCGCCGGTTTTCAACTGCTCTATCGAAAGGCCGAGCACTCCCTCAGCGAGAGCCTCGCTACGCGACGTGTCGACTGTCCGATTCCCGCTGGTTCCCGGCGCCGCATCACTGACAATTGCGTCATATGGGCCTCTCTCCGTGAGAAGGCTCCGCACTTCGGGAGAAAACGCGTCTCCCTGAAAAAAGTCCACAGTCTCCGGCACAGGGCTCAGGTTAAGCGGATTCAAGTCCACCGCCACTATCTTTCCCTTGCCTTTCAATAGCTCTCTGTGGATATACAGCGTCCACGAGCCTGGAGCCGCTCCGACATCAAGCACTTTCTGCCCCGGACGGACAATCCGGAACAGACGCTGAATTTCCTCAAGCTTATAAACGCTCCGCGCGGGATATCCTTCCCGTCGAGCCCGCAAAGTGTAGGAATCCGCAGTGTCGCGCCTGGATGTAGCCATAAGAACAATTCTAGCCCATCACGGAAGTTTACACAACGCCTTAGAACAAAACCGAACGTGAAATCGCGGAATAACGGTGCGTGGAGCACAGTGCACTGAACACGGCGCGGGGAATATCAGTATGCGGAATAACTGTGCGTGGAGCACGGTGCACTGAACACGGCGCGGGGAATATCAGTAAGCAGAATAACGGCGCAAAATATCAGTATACGGATAACGACGCACTGCACACGGCGCACGGAATATCAATATGCAGAATTACGACGCGCTACACATGGCGCGTGAAATCTCAGTATGCAGAATATCTGTGCATGGAAAATGAAACGAAATACCTCGAAAAAAAAGCAACAGACGGGATTCGAACCCGCGTGAACCACCTTGGCAAGGTGGTGCGTAACCACTACGCTACTGTTGCATACATAAGCGAGCTTATCACTTTTCAAAAATTTGCGCAACACATTTGAAAAAAAATTTGGAACCGACCACCGAAACAGGAAGACGGCTCCAAAGCACAAAATCGCGGAG
>CAMKPI010000030.1 GCA_946414625.1 uncultured Spirochaetaceae bacterium
GCAACCGGCGGTCGGCTGGAATCCGCCCCGGGGTGGACGGTTCCGTGGTCTGACGTGCGTGAGCGTTCGGACGGCTGGTTTTCAAGAGTTGCTTCCACGCTTCCAACACAACGCTATCACTGACGTGTATGAGCGTTCGAACGGCTGGAGAGCTGCGCAGAGATGCGCAATGGGGCGATAGAGAGCCTCTCGTAGAGTCCTGACGCGATGAGGAGCCGCTTATAGGGTAACACAAGGGGCGATGAGGAGTCGGATATGCCTAAAGAAAATAACACAAAAGATTTTCATGATGATTATTCTGAGGAAAAGACCGAATTTGAAAAGAAATTCGCCCTTTTTGCGGATATGATCAGTCACAGCCGCCGCATGACCGTTCTCACCGGCGCCGGTGTGTCCACACTTTCCGGGATTCCCGATTTCAGGGGAGCGCACGGGGTGTACACAGATCCGTGGGCAGGTATCTCCGTTGAGGAGATCATCTCGATGACGTTTTTCCGGAAAAATCCCGACATTTTTTACAAGTGGGCGTGCGATGTATGGTACCGGTTGGACGAATACGAGCCGAACATTGTCCATAGGGCGATAGCGGCGCTGGAAGATGCGGGCAAGATCCAGGGTGTTTTTACCCAAAACATAGACATGCTTCACCAGAAGGCGGGGAGCAGGCACGTGTGGGAGCTTCACGGCAGCCCGGAGAAGCACTACTGCATGAAGTGCGGCGCGGAGTATTCATACGCCGAGATTGCGCCTGTTGTGAAACGGGGCGAGACCCCGCATTGCAGACATTGCGGCGGAATTGTGAAGCCCCGCATTGTGTTCTACGAAGAAGCGCTGCCGTCCGGTGTGGTGAGCGCGGCTGATAAGGCGTTCAGGGAAACCGACCTCTGTGTGGTCTTCGGCAGCTCGCTGTCCGTGTATCCGGTTGCGTACTATCCTGCTATGGCAAAGAGTAACGGGGCGCGGGTGGTTTTCGTAAACGCTCAAAACGCATATAATTACGCCGACGGGTTTTTCGACCTGCTTTTCCGCGACCTCAGGCAGACCTCGGAAGCCCTTTTGAGAGTCTTCGGCAAAGACGGAACCGGTCCGCGAGAGGGGCGGCTGGGAAAATAGATAGATACAGAAGATAAATACAATGGTGACAAAGAACGAAAAAATCAGGAACATTGCGATAATCGCCCATGTAGACCATGGGAAGACCACCCTTGTGGACGCGCTTTTCAAACAGAGCGGCGTGGCTGCCCAGGGCGAGCGGGTGATGGATTCGGGAGACATCGAGCGGGAGAGGGGAATCACTATTTCCGCGAAGAACTGCGCGATTTTCTGGCGTGGCGTGAAGATAAACATAATAGACACTCCGGGTCACGCGGATTTCGGAGGCGAGGTTGAGCGGGGACTGTCCATGGTGGACGGTGTGGTTCTCCTCTGCGACGCGGCGGAGGGGCCTCTTCCGCAGACGCGTTTTGTGCTTCAGAAAGCGTTGGAGCGCCATCTCGCCGTGATTGTGGTGATAAACAAGATAGACCGCCAGGACGCCCGCCCGGAAGAGGTTCTGAACGAGGTGTATGACCTCCTTTTGGAGCTTTCCGATGATGAGGCCATGCTGGATGTGCCTGTGTTCTACGCAAACGGCCGGGCAGGGTTCTGCTCAAAGCGCCTTGGGGATCCGGATGCGAAAACGATCCATCCGCTTTTGGACGAAGTCCTACAGAGCATCCCCGCGCCGGAGTACGACGATGCGGAGCCCTTCCAGATGCTTGTGAGCGATCTGTCTTACAGTGACTACCTCGGGCGTCTTGCTGTGGGTAAGATTGTAAACGGCCATGCAACAGTGAACGATTCCCTTGTCTGCATAAAGGAGGACGGATCTCACGCCCAGCTGCGGGTGACGCGCCTCCAGACCTACGACGGACCGCGCCTTGTAAACGCAGACCGGGTCGAGGCGGGGGACATCGTGGTGCTTTCGGGCATTGAGGACGTGTCCATAGGCGACACAATCTGCACGCGCGAGAGGATCAAGGCGCTGCCGAGGATCACTGTGGACGAGCCCACCGTCTCCATGCTGTTCATGAAGAACATCTCCCCGCTGGCTGGGCGGGAAGGGAAGAACGTCACCGGTGCAAAGATTTGGGAGCGGCTCCAAAGGGAGGCGCTCAGGAACGTGTCGATACAGGTGGAGAAGAACCCCGACGAGACCTTCACAGTAAAGGGGCGCGGCGAGTTCCAGATGGCAATAATCGTGGAGGAGATGCGCCGGGAGGATTTCGAGCTCTGCGTGGGGCGGCCTAAGATCATTTTCAAGCGCGACGAGGAAGGTCGGCGCACAGAGCCCGTGGAGGATCTTCTTGTGGATTGTCCGGAGGAGTATTCGGGAGTTGTGATGGAGAAGCTTTCAAAGAGGCGCGCCCAGATGCAGACGATGAGCTACACCGAGGGCGGACGAGTCAAGATGAGCTTTTCCTGCCCTTCCCGAGCCCTTATCGGATATCGTGACGAGTTTCTCACCGACACCCATGGTTTCGGTATCATGAACAGCACACTGCGCGGTTACGAGCCGTATAAGGGGGATTTCCCTGAGCGGGACGCGGGCTCCCTTATCTGCGACAGGGCGGGCGTGGCTGTGCCTTACGGTATATGGGAATTGGAGGACAGGGGCAAGTTCTTCATCCATCCGGGAGACCCTGTCTACGAGGGCGAGATTGTGGGCGAGAACAACAAATCGGGAGACCTTCTTCTGAACCCCACTCGTACAAAGAAACTCACAAACCTCCGCGCCGCGGGGAAGGACGACGCCGTCTCCCTCACTCCGGTGCCGGAGATGACGCTGGAGCGGGCTATGCGCTTCATAAAGGACGACGAGCTTGTTGAGGTCACTCCATCGGCTATCCGCATGTGCAAGAAAATACTTGATAGCCAGAAGAGGAAAATCTTTGAGACTCGCGGCGCGATTCCGGAATATCTTAATTAAAAGGATTGACTACAGGATTTTCTATTATTATCTTCAATTTATTGGATTCCTATATGGGAATACGAATTTTTGATTAAGGCTTCGCGCTGCTTCTTGGCGCACCGCAGTTTGGCTAAGAGAACGCTGGTTTTCATTCTGTGCCTCATCGCTTTTTTGCCGCCGGTTTTTGCCCTGCGGATGAATTATTCTCCGTCCGCGTCGGTTTTCGGAGGAGGAACTTTCCTTCACGGCACGTCGGCGCACCTTCAGACAGTTCAGGGGAAGGATGCTCCGGTTTTCAGGTCGTCTTACTCTTTTGGCGGCGATATTCTTGCGGCGCGTGTGTCGTTCAGAAAATGGGCTCTCGGAGCTGGGATTTCCGCGATGTACACGAGCGATAGTCTCCGGGCGGGAAACAGCTTTATGCAGGGATATTTCGGATGGGGACCGTCTCTTGAAGGGGAGTTTTTCTTTGGCGACCGGTTCCGCCTTGCAATGAAAACGCGTCTCATGTTCTGCAAGAATACCATGAAGTACAAGTTTGATGTACTGGACGTGGAGATTGTGCCGAGCGTGAAGATAAAGGACGTGAACTCGTTCAGAATCAGCCTTATCACCCCGATTGACTTCACATACAGGAACGAATCGTATTCCATCAGGGTGCATGTGGGCGTAAGCCTGCAGCTGATGGTGGGCTCCCGGGATTGGGCAAAGGAAAGCGGGCGCGAGGCGGAAAGCCGATCCGTATACGATCCTGTTTTGAGCGGAGGTGTCAGATGATTCGCCGCCATCTATCAGCCGCAGTTCTCATTGTACTTCTCGTCTGCGCGGCTGCGCTCTCTTCCTGCGAGGCGTCATTCAGCGTGGACAAACCACGCGTTCATGTTCTGTCCTACGGCAACACATACGGCACCCGCGGCACAAGGATCACCCAGTATATAGAGATCGAGGACATGGAGTATAAGAGATACGCCGGAAGCACTACAGCGGGATATCTGAACTGCACGGCGAACGACGCGCTGGACATTTCCAATGCTTTCAGCGCCCTTGCGGCAAAGGCCGGCTATGAATGCACAACAGAGACGATGCTTCTCACCGTGTCGTCTGCGGAAGGGGGCAGGTACGAGGCGTTCAAGGATAGACTGTACGAGATTTCGTCCGAAATGAAATCCAGCGATATTCTTGTTGTGTTCTTCAGCGGGCACGGAGGAAGCGGAATATATGAGGGTCTCACGGGGCTTTACAAGAACTACCTTGTCTTCTCCGACGAGCTGGTCGATTACGATCTTTTCAAGGCAGACGTGGAAGCAGTGGGGGACATGACGAAGCTGATTATAGTGGACGCATGTTTTTCCGGAACGCTTCTGCCGTTGGAGGATGGGGTTACCATCAACGAGGATACAAGCAAGAAAGACCCTCTGAAGATCCTCTTCAGGAGCGTCATACGGGAGAGTGCGTCGCTCTTCATTGTGACAGCCAGCCGCAGGGATGAGGAGAGCTACGCCGGAAAGGGCAACAGTGAGTTCACCGGATATTTCCTTGCAGCGATCGGCGGGGGGCGGGGGCGCACTGCGCTCACGACAATCGCTGCCCTGAAGAACAATCGCCTCACCTTGATGAACACAGTGAAGTATGTCTACGACCAGATGGCCGCGAATACTACCTATGACAATGTTCCTCTCGTGAACGGGCGCAACGACGATCTCGTGCTTTTCCAGTTCTAATCTTTTTCTACCTGTCCGAAGAATATCCACAGCGTTGATCTCGTGATTTTTCCGTTCCAGGGGGGCGGCGCTATGATTCCGGCGGAAGACGGAACGTAGGGAATGCAGAATCCGGCGGAAATGCGGAGTCCAGGAAACGCAGAACCTGGCTTGGATGCGAAATCCGGCGGAAAGCGGAATCTAGAGAATACAGAACCCGGCGGAAATTCGGAAGCTGTTGACAATGCCGGAATGGGGCGGCGCGAGACGCTGTGTGAAGAACTTTGTGTATTTGCCCTCGCGCGGTTGTGGGAGACTTTGGATACGGTATGATGACGGTTGCGCGGGGCTTGTGTTCCTCGAATCAGCGGACAATGGATCGCGGTTCACGGGATGAGTCTTCCTGGGGTTCGGTGAGAAAGCGAGCCGTCTGCGCCTGAGAAAAAACAATGATCGGAGTACTGTTATGAAGAAAAAGTGGTCAAAGTTGGGTTTTGTCCTTATCGCCCTTGCGGCACTCTTCTCCGCGGTATCTTGCGGGCGGGGAAAGGCGGCGGTCGGTGCGTCAGGGGAGGCGACAGCCGCGGAAGCGGAATATGCTCTTCTCGACGGGGGAGCCGTCTATGGCTCGTATGCCGTGATGGATGCGGCAGCCCCCGCTTCTATGGTGGTGAACTCGAAAAGCGCCGCTCCCGCAAGAGCCTCGAGTGCGAATTCCTCTCTTGAAAGTAGGTCCGGAGGCACAGAGGCCCTTGTCCGCAACATCCGGGATTTGAACCTGAAGCTGATCTACAGGGCAAACCTTTCGGTCCAGACGCTGGACTACGACGGAACATACAATACTCTCACTTCCCTTGTGAACGAGTGCGGCGGATATTTCGAGTCGGCGTATAAGTACAACGGCGGCATGAACAGCCAGGGCGGTCATCCGTACGGAAACTATACGATACGCATTCCAAGCGAGAAATACGCTGATTTCGTGGATAAAATCGGCAGGAGCACCCACCTTGTGGACCTCTCGCAGTCGGTGGAGGACGTCTCAGAGGCATATTCCGACATTGAGGCGCGCCTCGAGACCCTGAACACCAAGCACGAACGTCTGATAAGCCTCCTTTCCTCCGCAAAGGACATGAAGGACATCATCCAGCTGGAGAATGCGCTCTCTGAAACGGAGAGCGAGCTGGACAGATATTCCGCACGCAAGAGGAACTACGACTCGCTGGTCGGATTTTCCACAATCCACCTCAACCTGGAGGAGGTTGAGAGGTTCTCTCCCGCCGTGCCGGAGAAGCCCCTGACCTTTGCCCAGAAGATAGGCCGCGCAGTGAAGCGCGGATTCGAGCGCGCTGTGGACAGTGTGGCGAACATCATTCTCTGGCTCACAGGACATATCGTTGGTATCGTGTTCTGGGTTGTGGTGATCTTTGTTGCGATCTCATTCTTCCGGAGGCGTCGCGCGAAGCGGGAGGCGGAGAAAAGGGAACAGCTCTGACCCGCGTCCGGGCTTCCTAGGGACCCCCGCCGCTCAGCGTCGGGGGTCCCTCCCGCCGGTTTTTCCATGGTCTTTTGGAATTCAGGTTCCCGCGTGTAGCAGGAGAATACTGGGTACAACCTCGTGTTTTTCAAATGGACTTCCTGATTTTTGGGTCTCAGGTCGGCGAGCGGCTAAAAAACATGTTGTTTTTCTCTTTCTGTTGTAATACTATAAACTCTGAATGAACTTCTGTGGAGGAAGACAATGAAGAAAACACGTGGCATTCCGCTCGCGCTTCTTGCGTGCCTTGTCTTGTTGTCGATTTTGGCGTCATGCTCTTCGACCGGCACGAATACATACAGCGCCTATGCGGATATCCCAGGCTACCTTACCAAAAACCAGAAAGCAATGATAAAGAGTCTCTCGAGGCTTGATTCCACTGGCCACCTCTATGAACTGAACTATACACAGGATTATCAGCTGTCCGGTGTGGTTGACATGGCGTCCGGCGAAGCGGGGGTTGCCATCACGACATATATCCGCAGTCTTATGAGCCCGAATTCGAGGTACAAGACCCCGGTGATAGGTTATGGCTCTTCCTGCAGCGCATTCTTTGCGAACGCTGTGAACAGGGATGCAATTCTCGCAAGCAACCACGACGGTGCGAACGTGGACGGAGCGGCGGTGATACTTCACACTTCTCCTGTAGGCGGCTATAGATCTGTCGGTCTCGTCGACATGGGATACATGGGAATCACCCGCGCCACCTTCTTCACTGCGCGCGGACAGGACATGCTCCTCGACACTCCGTTCTACACGGTAAGCGGCATGAACGAAAAGGGCTTTGCGGTGGCTTCTCTTGACGTGACGGGCGCGTCCGCTCAATTTGAGGACACTGACCTGCCGAACCTTCCGTCCTTCCTTGTTGTCCGGTATCTTTTGGACAATGTGGATTCAATCGACGCGGCGGTGGATGTCCTGAACGGCTTCGACATTGTGCCTGACGCGGATGGAGCCGTGCGGCATTTCATTGTGGCTGACGAGTCCGGAGACGCGGCGGTCATCGAGTTTGTCGACGGACGAATCTCCTTGATTAAAGCCCGCGAGGAAGGCGGCAGCCTTTCTGTTACAAACCATTTCCTCACTCCGGGTGAGTCTGAGGTGCGGGATGGGCTGTGGAGAAAGAGGATGATTGACATGGGGCTGGCGATGAACTCCTCTCTTTCCGCGGACAATGCAATGGACATTCTTTCTTCCGTCCGGTACAGCGCGGACTATGAAAAGATTCTTGAATCGAGGGAAGAAGGGCGCAATCCGTATGACCTCGCGAATGTCGGAAAGATCACGGTTTGGTCGGTGGTTTACAACGTCTCCAGGAGGAGCGCCACACTTGCCATGCGGGAGAACTTCGCGAATATTTACAATTTTACTATCTGAAATTCCACTTTCCAGCCCGTATCCGGGAAACCGGAAATCGGACTTGTGCGAATGTTTGCGGTCGGGATTCATCCCGGCCGTTTTTTTGTCGGGGGAGGGTTGAAGTGTCCTGAAAAATATTGGGCAACTCCTGAACAGTTTGTCGAAACAGGGTTTGTCGGAACAGTTTTTTGACAAAACCTGGTTGAAGTGTCCGGAAAAATACCGGACAAGGCCTGTACGGGTTGACAAAAAAACGAAAATCGGTACTCTTTATTTGTTTAGGAGAATTTCAGCTGGACAGATCCACCGCGCGGGTGCGACCGGCTTTTTTTCCGTATTTTTTGATTTGTTTGCTTGCCGCATTGCTTAGGCGCATTCGGCAAAGGGAGTATCAAGTGCTGATAGAGAAAATCTTGAAATATCCGAAGGTGATCATAGTCACATGTCTTTTGATCACGGTTGTCTTGGGATTCTTCATAAAGGATCTTGACATAGACAACTCCACCCGTCTTTTCTTCCCGCAGAAGGACGCGTCGTACCAGACGCTTCTCGACGCGGAGGACACGTACGGCAGTATGAGCGTGCTTGGGGTGAGCATTTCCAGCAGCAGGGGCTCCATACTTACGCCTGAGAACATAGACGTGATTCGCAGGGTGACCGACAGGGTGCTCGACATGGCGGACGTGGAGGACATAGACAGCCTCACGCACATAGACTTTGTGACGGACGTGGACGGGGCAATTTGCGCCACACAGCTGATCCCTGAGGAGTATACCGGCAGCGAGGAAGACATAGCCCAGCTGAAATGGCGCCTCAACGAGTGGGACGACATGTACGACCGTGTGATCCTGAACGATGACATGAATGCCACCCAGATGCAGATTCATTTCACTCAGGCTTCCGACGAGGACCTCGCGCGCCTGGGCATTGCGGACAGCGTTCGGAAAGACAGAGCCATCAACGAGGTAAAGCGGATCCTCGAGGAGGAGACTCGCGGGCATCATCTGGAGTACCGTGTGTACGGCGATGATGTGATAACCCAGAATTCCCGCTCGTTCATGATGAGCGACCTCGTGATTCTGATCCCTGTGGTCATTCTTGTTGTGCTCATGTCCCTCTTTTTCAGCTTCAAGACACTTGACGGCACGCTGATTCCGCTCATCACTGTTGTGATGTCGGCTGCGCAGACCTGTGGACTGATGGCGTTGCTTGGCTTCAAGTTCACGATTGTCTCTTCCATCATCCCTGTTGCGCTTATCGCGGTGGGTTCGGCATACGGCATCCACGTCCTCAACCACTACTACGTGGCGATGAAAGAATTGGGCAAGGAGTACAGCCGCGAAAGCTACAAGAAGGCGATCTACGATGGTGTCAACCAGGTGAAGGTTGCGGTGTTCCTCTCGGGGCTCACCACTGTGGTTGGGTTCATCAGCCTTGTCACAAGTCCTCTCGTGCCGCTTTTCTCCTTCTCTATCTTCACCGCGGTAGGAGTTGCGATATCCCTTGTCCTGGCGCTTACGTTCGTTCCCGCCCTTCTTGTAATCAAGTCGAGGCGCGGCATTGAGCGCGAGGCAAAGCGCAAGGAGCGCGTCGAAGAGGGAATGCGCAAGCAGTTCAAAACAATGGGTAACGGCGGCACCTCCACGGTGTACAAGATATACCGCTTCTTCTGTGGCACCACGCCGAGAATCATCGTTTTCATGCTGACAATCATCGTTATGAGCCTTGTCGGTATGAACGTCCTCTCCGTTGAGACTGCTTTCACGGGATATTTCCCGAAGACCGCACAGCTGAACCGGGATATAGACTACGTTGACGATGAGTTCGCCGGCTCCTACACTCTGAACCTCCTGGTTCGCGGCAAGGAAAAGGGAGACATCTGCAATGTGGAGATCCTGAAGGCTGTGGACGACATGGAGCAGTACCTCCTCCGCGAGAATCCGGAGATAGGCAAGATTGTGTCCTTCAACACGATGCTGAAGCGGATTAACGCCGTTTGGCACGCTCCGGTTATTGACGACGGCTCGAGCGACACCGCGGCGGAAACTGTGGAGGAAGACGGGGCTTCCGGCGACTGGAGCGGAGAAGATTGGAGCGATTGGGGAAGCGACTGGGGCGCAGAGGCCTCGGATGTCGCCGCCTCCGGCGCTGCTGAGGCTTCCGGTTCATATACCGCAGAAGGCTTTGACGACCTCGATTGGGATGCCTGGGGCGCTGAGAGCGAGTCCAGCACGGAAGACGCGGCCGCTTCTGTGGAGTGGGTGGATCCGAATATCAAATATCAGGAGATGCTCTCCGGCACGATGACTGTGCAGCAGATGCTGGACGTCCTCCACACGGCGTATATCCGCGCGGGCGGGGCTGACGCATCAATGACGGACATCGAGGCGGAGGTTGAAAGGCTGTTCAATTACAATGGTTTTGCCTTCTACGAAGTGCCTTATGATCCAGTGAAATATCCTGTCGCGACGCGTGAGGAGCTCCGCGGTGTTGTGGAGAACTACCTCACCCTCTTGTCCGGCAGCCTGGATCAGTTCCTGAACGACGAGATGAACCCGTCTGAGATGAAGATTCAGATTCAGCTGCGCTCCCATTCGTCTGCAATCACCGAGAAGATCAATGCGTCGGCGCGGGAGTTCGCGGATGAGTTCTTCCCCGAGGGCTACGAGCTGATCCCGACAGGCACTGCCGAGATGGAGCGGAAGATGACCGAGCTGATTTTGAGCAGCCAGATCACAAGCCTTGCCATCTCAATCGGCAGTGTGTTCGTGATAATCGCTCTTTCTTTCCAGAGCGTACTTGCGGGAATCATCGGCGCTATTCCTCTTGTGCTTACAATTCTTCTGAACTACATGGTGATGGGCTTTGCCGGCATCAAGCTGGATCTTATCACAAGCATAATTGCCTCGGTGGCGGTGGGTGTCGGAATCGACTACACGATACATATACTCACCACCTACAAGGAGGAGCGTGCCTTGACGGACGATCTTGCCGAGGTGACGCGTGAGACATTCCGCAAGTCGGGTACGGCTGTGATCACAAACGCCATTGCTGTGGGACTGGGCTTCCTTGTCCTCTGCCTGTCTAAATTCACTGTTCTGAAGTACATAGGGCTTCTTGTCGGAATCGTGATGTTCAGCAGCGCAACACTCGCCCTGACAATCGTGCCCGGAATCCTCAACATTCTGAAACCTCGTTTCATGGTGCCGAAAAGCGAAAGAACCGGAAAGAAGAAGGCAAAGGGCGAATCAGGGAAGTAACGTTCCGGCGGGCTTTGCGGCGCAGGCTTCGGGGGGTTCCTGCGAATCTCCCGCTCGCTGCGCGGCGCATCCTGCGCCCTGAATATTCTGAATATGTAGATTGTGTGTCATTAGAGCCTCCGCTCTTTGAATGCGCGGCGCGGACGGCTATCATAGAAGCATCCGTTAAGGCGGATCTGTGACAACGCAAAGATGATTAGGAGAATAAGAGAATGAATAGGGTTATGAAGATCGTTTTGGCTGTTCTGGCTCTTGCCCTCGTTTCGGGCGCGGCTTTTGCCAACCCTCGGGGCACGGAGATCATGACTGAGGTGTCCGATTTCAAGGAGCCGAAGTTCACCCGGAGCCAGGTTGTGATGACCCTCACCGAGAAGAACGGGTCAAAAGAGGTGAGGCAGCTTCTCCAATACGGCAAGGAAGAGCCGGATAAGAACGGAGAGAAGAAGACATACGTTGTGATGGACTTCAAGAGCCCTGCCAGCGTGAAGGACACCAGGTTCCTTCAGATTGAGAACAAGAATGCCGCGGACGACAAGTGGATTTATCTCCCGAGCCTCAAGGCCACCCGCAGGGTTAATTCTTCCGAGGGTTCCAAGAGCTTCATGGGCACTGACGCAACATACGACGATATGTCCAGCAGGGAGATTGAAGAGGACGACCACGAGTATCTCCGCGACGAGTCCATCACAGTTGAGGGCGGCGCGAAGTACGACTGTTATGTTGTGAAGGAGACTCCTATCGACAAGAAGTCCAGCCAGTACGCATACCGGATGGTCTGGGTTGACAAGGATTCCATGTATCCCGTTCACACGGAGATGTTCGACAAGAGCGATAAGCTCGTGAAGGTGCTCGACGTGATGAAGATTGTCAAGATGAAGGGTGCCACAGGCGAGGAGTACGATATTCCGATGAGCAACATCCTGAAGAATGTCCAGTCCGGACACAGCACCCAGATTGAGATCGTGAAGATCGAGATCGACAAGGAGCTTCCTCCTAAGGTATTTACGCAGAACTTCCTGAACACTGGAAAGATCTGATTTGCACATTGAGTGCGGGACACGGTGTGTGTCTCGGCAAAAAAAGAGCCGGCGCGGAATTTCCGCGCCGGCTCTTTTTGTTTTTATTGCTTGAATAATTGCCGGAAAAGTATTGGTACGCGGCGCCGCTCCGCCTCGAATATTTCAGTCCCGCGCCGCATCTTTTTATTGGTTGAACAATTGCCGGAACGCTGTGATGCAGTGCTGCACTGCCGTACCCCGCACCTC
This sequence comes from uncultured Spirochaetaceae bacterium, assembly GCA_946414625.1. Lineage (GTDB taxonomy): Bacteria > Spirochaetota > Spirochaetia > Sphaerochaetales > Sphaerochaetaceae > CAMKAB01. Next base: position 12,069 of record CAMKPI010000030.1, read on the forward strand.
GCACCTATACGATACGCCCCCGCCCCTGCAAGCCTCAGAACACCCGGAACTCGCGTGTTGCGGGCGTGGAAAAGAACCGCTTTGCCACCTCTTCTATCGGCAAGTTCCCCGAGACCACCTGGTTCACGGCGTCTATTATCGGCAGCTCCACACCGTAGAACCTCTCCATTTTGATGGCGGACGGAAGCACGTTGAGCCCTTCAACAACCATTCCTATCTGCTTGACCGCTTCTTCCGTCTTCACACCGCTTCCGATAAGCCGTCCGCAGTTGTTGTTTCTGCTGTGGCGGCTGGTTGCAGTCACAATCATGTCTCCGATGCCGGAGAGTCCGAAGAAGGTGTGTTGCTTACAGCCCATTTTTGTGCCGAGGTACGACACCTCTGCCATTCCGCGGGTGATAATGGCGGCTTTTGCGTTGTCGCCGTAGCCCATTCCGTCGGAAATGCCCGCAGCCAGGGCGATTATGTTCTTCAGGGCACCGCAAAGCTCCACGCCTTTTCGGTCCGTGGAGCAGAAGACCTTGAAGTAGTCGTTGGAAAACGCGTTTTTGATCCGCCGCGCAATTGTTATGTCTTCAGCCGCCGCCACAATCGCTGTCGCGAGTCCGCGCGCAACCTCTTCCGCGTGCGTGGGCCCGGAGAGAGCCGCCACGCTGACGTACTTGTCCTCGCACCGCATCTCGTCTTCTATGATCTCGCACATCGTGCTGAGGGTGGATTCCTCGATTCCCTTCGCGACTGAGACCACAATTGCGTTGTCATCGACAAACCGGGCAAAACGCCTTGCTGTGGCGCGGACGTAGACGGACGGCGTGGAACATACAATGATTTCCTTGTCCATGGCTGCGACCGAGAGGTCCGCTGTGCACGTGATGCCCTCTGGGATCTCCACTCCCGGCAGGTTCGGATGTCTGTGTGTTTTCCCGAGCGCCTCGATTTCGTCCTTGAGAGCCGACCAGAGGGTAACGTCGTGTCCGTTCTCGCATAGAAGCTTGGCAAGGGCTGTGCCCCACGTGCCGCTTCCGATAACGCCGATTTTCATATCTACTTCCTAAATTTGGGTTGTAAAAATATATGTACAGAAGAGAATTTCCCGCTGCGTCGGTCAAAGACCGTTTGTCGTTCCCCGCGCGGGGCTTTCCCGTTTGTAACTTCCCGCTTCCGTCCGTGTGCGGAGCATTTCTGTTTATGCTCCCACGGTTCCGCTTCGTCGCCGGTCAAAGGTCGTACGCCGGGGCCGTCCGTGCGCTAATCAAAGCCCGCGCCTCGGTCTGGTCCGCCGGATCACTTCTCTCTGTAAGTAATCCTGCCCTTTGTGAGGTCGTACGGGCTCATCTCGATTCTCACACGATCCCCAGGGACAATCTTTATATGGTTCTGCCTCATTCGTCCCGACATGTGCGCAAGGATTATGTGTCCGTTCTTCAGCTCCACGCGGAACATGACGTTGGGCAGCGCCTCCTTGACAATTCCTTCTACTTCAATAGCGTCTTCTTTAGCCATGAATCCTCCATTAGGATAATATATGATAAAAATCTCGGATTTTCGCTTTAAACACGCGCGAAAACTGCACGTTTTTGTACGGAGAATCCGCAACATATTGCCCTCAAATTACCCAAAGAGCCCCTTTCTGTCAAGGTTCGCGGGGTCTGGAAAAAGGTGTGCGGATATATGAGTAGTAACCTGTTTGAATGAGCCGGAACTAAGACAGGAGTCGTTCACCTGGAGCCGGGTTGGAACAATACCCTGCTTGAATTGTAGGATTTCGGCACTCTGGAAACAGGACGCAAACAACGATTTCCGTCAGAATGATTGCGCCTCGTGGTGCGGTCTGAATTGACTTTAAGAATGCAATCTTTACTTTAACGAAGAATTAAGCCTTTTGGGAACTTATGCCGGGAGCGGAACTGTTGTTGGAGTAAGTATCAGTTCCTTTTCGGTCCGATGGGGACGTTTTGTGGTGGAGTGATTTGCTGTGGCACAAGTATTTTCTTAAGAAGTAAAAAAATTTTTATAGAAAAATCGGCGTTCCAGTGGTGTCAAACACAGTTTTTAAAAAAATTTGAAAAAAAATGAAAAATTTTCAAATTTCGTGTTGACAGAAATTTTCGATTTTGCTACATTAGCAAAGCACGCTGCGAGACGCGGTGAGGCAAACAGCTCAGCCGGATGGAAATCAGGTTGGGTGAGTTTTTTCACTCGTCAGAGTGTGTGTATGTTTTTTACAGAGATATTAAAGAAGAGAAGGTGAGGAAGTTCCAGCTGGCTGGGAAACCGGTGAAGGTTGGAATAGTTTTGAGAAGCTATGAGGGCTTCTTGTCAATTCGAATAATTCACGAACGGAAGAAAAGCA
>CAMKPI010000031.1 GCA_946414625.1 uncultured Spirochaetaceae bacterium
TCGGGTCAGCCGGTTTTCTTTCGAACCCCTGTGCTTGTTCTGTGGTTTTCAAGGTTTGAAAGATTGTCTCGGCGGCATCAAGCAGGACGCGCTTGTCGTTGAGGACAGGGTAGTCCAGGACAATTTCAAGCAGCGAGTTCAGCGTCTCTCCAAGGCGCGAGTCGCGAGGAATGCCTATATTCATCAGATCCACACCGTTTACCGCCAGATCTTTCACATTGAGGGGTTCCGTGAGGGCTTTTTTTATGCGTTCTTTGAATTCTTCATCCCTTTTACGGGACTTGTCGTCCACTTCTCCGACGGAAGATGCCTCGTCGCACCATTTCAGGCGGAAAAAGTCATCTATGTTTTCCGCCCCGAGGCTGCGGATGAATCGCTTTACATCTCCGTCGCGCCATGAGGAGCGGTATCTTGTGTCGTGATGACGAACGAGCGTCGAGACTCTGGATGTCATCTCGTTTGAGCATTTGAGCCGCCGGAGTATTCTTTTTGACGCCTCTGCGCCGGATTCGGCATGGTTCGGGAACGCGAGGCGTCCGAACGGGTTTCGTTCTACCACTTCGGGTTTTCCTATATCGTGGAGAAGGGCTGCGACCCGCACGACAAGCGGAGAATCCATCCTTGCCGATTCGTCTACCGACGCATAGATGTGGTCGAGAAGGTTCTTGCTGCCGACTTTGATCTGCTCAATTTCCCGGCATGCGGACAATTCCGGAAGAATTTCGCGGAGTATGCCTGTCTCCTCCATCAGACGGAGCCCAATTGACGGACGGCGGGTCTCCAGGGTTTTGAACAGCTCGTCCTGCACCCGCTCCCGGGAGATCTTCGCGATTGTGCCATGGAGGAGGCTGGCCGCTTCCTTTGTAGCCGCATCGCAGGAGAAGGAGAGCTTTGAGCAGAATCGCGCCATTCGCATGAGGCGTAGCGCATCCTCGGAAAACCTTTCCGCCGGGTTCCCTATAGAGCGGATTGTCCTGTTCTTCAAATCCTCGATTCCGCCGAACAGGTCCGTTATCTCTCCTGTCGAGCAGTCCGCGGCAAAGGCGTTAACCGTGAAGTCCCTCCGCGACAGATCTTCCTCCAGGGTGCGGGCGAAGCGTATGGAGTCGGGATGCCGGCAGTCGGAGTAAGAGGCTTCGGTACGGAACGTCGTTACTTCGTATTTTTCGTTTTTGTAAAGAATTGTGACTGTGCCGTGCTTGATTCCGGTGGGAATGGTGCGCCTGAAAAGAGATGTCATTTCCTCCGGGGTGGCGTCGGTACAGAAGTCCCAGTCGGAGTTCGCGAGTCCCAGGAGCCAATCCCGAACCGCTCCGCCCACTGCGTAAAGGCTGTGCCCTGCTTTTTTGAATATTGAGGCGAAAGACGCGATTTTTTCCGGAATTGGAAATGTTTTCTGCATGGAAAACGCTGTTCTCGAGGTTTGTTTTACCGGCGTTGCTTTGCCGTCGTTGTTTCGCCGAGGCGGCTTTACAGGCGTTGCTTTGCCGAAGCGGCTTTGCCGGCCTTGCTTTACCGGCGTTGTTTCGCCGAGGCGGCTTTACAGGCGTTGCTTTGCCGGTGCTGCTTTACCGGCGTTGCTATGCCGGCATTGCTTTGCCGACGACCGCTGGGATGTTCCTTTATACCGGGACTATCCCTCAGCGGCATTCAGAAGGGAAATCGGGTCCGATTTACTATCTTCGGGAGAACTATTCTCCGGGACTAGTCCTCAGGTTTCTCCGCGTCCCAGCCCCGCTGGTCAAAATATGAGTTCATGAGGTCAGCAAGGTTTTTGGCAAGGTGCTCCAGGCTCCAATGAGTTGTGTTGATCGAAAGGTGCCATTCGTGGGCTTCTCCTTCGGTGCCGCTGATAATTCTTCTTATATTTCGCCTGTTGGCATCTTCCTGTTTTATCAGCTTCATCACCTGCTTTTCCGAAAGTCTTTCGCTCTCCGGTTTTCTGTTCTCGTGCTCGAGACATCGGGTCAGCCTGTATTCGTCGCTTGCGCAGACAAAGATGTTGAATGGCTCGTAGCTTTTTAGAATCACATCCGCGTCGCGCCCTACCACAACGAAGTTCTGCCCCGCTTTTGCTATCTCCTGGGTTATCTGGCGTTCTTTGATCAGCATGTCCAGGTCGGTTGATGTGGGATTGTAGACCGACGAGAATGTTGAACCGAAGGTGAGCGGGATGTTCCGCCATCCGTGGCTGGAGAGGATGCTTCCGATGTCGTCCTTTCCTCCGGTGCTCTTTCTTGCGAGATCTCCGATGATTTCCCTGTCGTAATAGTCCCAGTCCAGCACGTCCGCAAGCCTGCGACCCAATTCCCGGCCGCCACTTCCGAACTGCCTGCTTATTGTGATTATTCTCATTCTACGCCTCCTATGCGCACGCCGTGCAATCTGTACGGGCGGTGGTTTGGCTTTTTCCAGTCCTTCGCAATTTGCGATCCCAATCCCGCAATATAATCATAGCGTAAAACAGCGTTTTTGTTCCATAATTTTATTTGTCGAAGCACTGGGCAAAAATTTATGAAATAATTCATTCAAAGGAAAAAGATGCAGGACTACTTTTATATACAGAGCATTGGGCTGTTTGATTTGTTCCGGTAAGGCACGGGGTGGCACCAATGACACTTTTCTGTCTTTATTTGGTAAGTATTGGCAACTATTGAATCTTCGCTTTGAATCGAGCTCAGACCGACCTCGTGTTTCTGTTGTTTCTGTTCTCGGAGCGTGCGTGGAGAGCGGTTTTGAGAGGGAATTCGCGTTGAAAGGTACTTCACATCAAGTGTTGCAACCTGACGTAGACAGGCTTAATCTGCTCCGGCGAGCGCTTTGAATGCTGCGTTGAAAGGTACTTCACTCCTAGTGTTGCAACCTGGCGTAGACTGGCTTAATCTGCTCCGGCAGGCGCTTTGAATGCTGCGTCTTGTCCCGCACTCTCAGTCTTGCCTGATGCTTATCACGTTCGGGGTGGAGCGGATTTTTTTCAGAAGGGATTTGAACGTTTCTTCCTTGTCGCATTCGATGGTGAAGGTGCCGGTGAGCCCTCCGTCGTCGCCGTCGGAGAGGGAGCCCGCAATCAGGTGGCCTGTTGTGCCTTTCAGGGCGCCTTCTATCTCGGAGAAGAGATTTGCAGTGCGTCGGCTGGTCACAATGAAGCGGCGGCTTACGGTGGTTTCGGAAGAGTCCCACTGCACGTTTATTTTTCGCTTCTCGATTTCCGGCATGTGCGCAAGGTTGTGACAGTCTGCGCGGTGCACGATGATGCCCCTCCCGCGCGAAATGTAGCCTACGATGTCGTCCCCAGGCATCGGGGAGCAGCACTGAGCCATCTGTATCATGATGTTCTTTGCGGAACCCACGGAAATGCCCTTGCGGGAGCGGTCTGAGATTGAGCGGATGATGTCGTCGTCCCGCAGCTCATTTGCCGCCCGCTCGGCATGATTCGCCTTCTGGGCTTCCTCCACCTCGCGTCTGTTCGCGATGATGTTCCGTTCGATGATGATGTTTTCGTCGTTTTTGTTGAGCCACGCGCGTATCTTCCGCCGAGCTGACGTGGTTGTGGCGTACTTCAGCCAGGAAATTCGCGGATGCGCGTTCCTCTGCGTGATGATCTCGATGACCTGGGTGTTCTTCAGCGGCTCGGAAAGCGAAATGATGGATCCGTTCGCTTTGGCGGAGACGGTGTGGTTGCCCACCTCGGTGTGTATCAGGTATGCGAAATCCAACGCAGTGGAGCCCTTCGGAAGTTCGACCGCCTTGCCCTTTGGGGTGAACACGTAGATTGTGTCTTTCAGAAGCTCCTGCCTGATATCATCCATGAAGGATTCGCTTCTCTCCACTTCGGTGTTCCACTTTTTCAGCTTTGTCGCTATCCGGGAGAGCTGTTCCTTGTCCATGTTCGTCCAGGACGAGGCTGCCTCGCTGCCCGAGTCTGCTTTGTAGACCCAGTGGCTCGCCACTCCGTACTCCGCAATCTTGTCCATCTCGTATGTGCGAATCTGGATCTCGAGGATGGTTCCGCTTTCGGTGATGATAGTGGTGTGCAGACTCTGGTAATTGTTTGCCTTGGGCATGGCAATATAGTCCTTGAACCGCCCCTCCATAGGTGGCCAGACGCTGTGGATGACTCCTATCAGGGTATAGCACTCCGGAACTGTGCTGCAAATCACACGTATTCCCAGAATGTCGAAAATCTCCTCGATCTCCTTGCGGCGCTTTTTCATCTTCATGTATATGGAGTAAGCATGTTTCAGGCGGCTGGAGATGGTGATGCCCTTGATTCCTGCGTCCGCACAGGCGTCTGATATGCGTCGCTTTACCTCTTCGATGTATTCCCGCGAGTCGTCTCCTTTGGAGTGCACATAGTCCTGTATGTACTTGAATGTTTCGGGCTTGAGGGTCTTGAGAGAAAGGTCCTCCAGCTCCGCCTTCATCCACGCAATGCCGAGCCTGTCGGCAAGCGGGGCGTAGATGTCAAGGCATTCGTTCGCCTTCACCTTTGCCCTCTCAGGATCCATGTATTCCAGGGTGCGCATGTTGTGGAGCCTGTCGCAGAGCTTGATGATGATGATCGGGATGTTCCGGCTCATCGCGATGAACATCTTGCGGATTGTCTCCGCCTCTGCCAGCGTACGGGTGTTGCTTTGGATGGCCTTTATCTTTGTCACCCCTTGCACGAGAGCGGAGACATCGCTGCCGAACTCCTCTGTGAGCTCGTCCGCAGTGGTCCCGGTGTCTTCGATGATGTCATGCAGTAGACCGCCGCATATCGAATCCGCATCCATGTTGAGCTCTATGAGGATCTCTGCCACCGCAATCGGGTGCACAATGTACGGCTCGCCGGATTTGCGCTTCTGGTCTTTGTGGCGCTCGGCGGCGTATGTGAGGGCGTGGCGGATTTTCGCCTGATCCTCGGCGGGGTAGGCGGAGCATTTTGCTATGAATGCATCAAGGAGGTCTTTGTTCGGCGTGTTATTATCAATCATGCTTTCGTTCATCAATTAAATATATCACGATTTTGGTGTTTTACAAAGAAGAGCTGTCCTATTTCTGCGGGACGCTTGAGGCGCGCGGGGATTTGCTGTGGGATGTTTGAACGTGCGGTGTTGGGGGCGGGGCGACAGATGTGCGGAGTTTTGCCGCGGGACGATGGGCACAGGGCGCTGGGGACGGGCGAATTGTTACGGTTCGCCTCCCTTTGATTCGCACGGGGCTTTTGGTGGCGTGGCGCTGGGCGCGGGGCGCCAGGTGTGCGGAGTTCTGCCGCGGGACATTAGAGTGCTCCGTGGGGTCCATTCCTTTGATCCGCGCGGGGCTTTTGGCGGCGGGGCGCTGGATGGGGTGCTGGGTGCGCGGGGTTTTACCTCGGAATGTTTGAGTGCGGGGTGTATTGCCGTGGGACGCTTGAGCACGGGCGAATTGTCATGGTGCGCCGCCCTTTGATCCGCTCGGGGCTGCCTGCCACTCCGGTAGCGCGGCTTTGTTTTACAGATCCAGGTTTATAGACACGGGTCTGCGCATCCAACTGAGGCGGGGAACCTGACAGTCTCTCTTGCGGCGCGACATTGCTCTTTTTATGAATAAGTGCTACTGTGACAAGGCGGTCCACTGGCTTGCGGCGGCTTTGCCTTCAATAAGTTTTTGGACTGTAAATCTTTTCAGTGCATAGCGATACAAGTCTTGACGTAGATTGAGGTGATATCATGAATAAGGCAATCCAGATTTTGATAGACCGCGGGTTTTATAAAAACTGCACAGATGTTGAGAGGCTGTCCGACTTGATGGACAAAGGTCCGGTCAGGTTCTACCTGGGCATCGACCCGACGGGACCGTCCATACACATCGGGCATACAGTCCCCCTTTACGCGATACACCACCTCCAGCTCTGTGGTCACGAGCCCATCATCCTTGCCGGCGGAGGCACTGCGATGATAGGGGATCCTTCCGGCAAGACCGAAATGCGAAAAATCCTTCCGCTTGAGACGATTCTGGACAATGCTTCCCGTCTGAAATCTCAGATTGGCAGCATCATGGACTTCTCCGAGAACCCCGCGCCTGGGGTCGGGCGAGCCGTGATGCGGAACAACGCAGACTGGCTTACGAAATTCGGATACATAGACTTCCTCAGGGACATCGGAATCTATTTCAAGGTGAACGAGATGCTCCGTCTGGAGAGCGTAAAACAGCGTCTTGCCAGAGAAGATGGTCTCACGTTCCTGGAGTTTAGCTACCAGCTTCTGCAGTCGTACGATTTCCTTCATCTTTACCAGACAGAGGGTTGTCGTATGCAGATAGGCGGCGACGACCAGTGGGGCAACATAGTGGCGGGAATTGACCTGACCCGCCGGGTGGAGGGCGCAGAGTGCTTCGGGCTTACCTTCAACCTGATAACGCGTTCCGACGGCAAGAAGATGGGGAAGAGTGAGAAAGGGGCGATTTTCCTTGATTCCTCGATGTGTAGCCCGTATGACTACTACCAGTACTGGCGCAATGTGAACGATGCTGATGTAATCAAGTTTATGAAGCTTTTCACATTCCTTCCTATGGAGGAGATCTCCGACTGGGAGAAGTGCTCAAACATAAACGAGGCGAAGATGAAGCTCGCGTGGGAGCAGACACGTCTCATACACGGAGAGGAGGAAGCGGACAAAGCGGTTGCGGCGTCAAAGGCGGCGTTCGGAGGTCTTGGGGCAGGTGCAGACAGGAGCGCAATGCCCACTGTGGAGATTGAGTTGGGCGAAGCCGGCATCGGAATTGTCGATCTTTTTGCCCGCGCCGGACTCGGCGGCGCGTCGAATAGTGAGAGGCGGGCCGTTATTTCCGGAGGCGGCGCATACGTGAACGACAGGCAGATAAAGGATGTGAAGGCGGTCCTCACAGCGGACGATGCAGTGAACGGCGAGCTGATTCTAAGATCCGGCAAGAAGAACTACAAGAGGGTTGTCGTAAAATAGCCGCGTTTTGCGTTTACCGATGGTGCGGAATCTGATCTGCGCCGAGCACGGGTTTTGAATGGGGTGTTGTTAAATATGGCGCGTTTTACCGGTGGGGCGGAATCAAAGAGCGCTAAGCCGGGGCTGTATGGCTTGGAAAATATGGCGCGTTTTTGCCCGTGGCGGAATCTGCGGCGCGCCGGGTCGGGGCTGTATGATTGCGAAAATGAATCTTGAACAGACGCTTACGAGTGGACAATGCTTCCGTTTCGAAGAAAAAGACGGGGTCTGGACCGTGAGGGCTGGTGTAGGCTCGTTTTGTCGGAGTCTGTCGCTTTCACAGAAAGAATTTGATTTCGGGCGCAGCCCAATACAGCTTGACCCGTTCTGGCGGCGCTATTTCGACATTGATTTTGATTACGAGGCGGTGAAGCGAGACTTGTCCTCTTTGGATCCCACGCTGGCTTGCGCCTGTGCCTATGCTCCTGGAATCACCATCCTGAACCAGGATCCGTGGGAGGCTCTCTGTTCCTTTGTTGTCTCTCAGAACAATAACATAAAGCGGATAAAGGGGATCATCAGCCGCATGTGCGTTGCTTTTGGTTCGTCTGCCGACGTAGAAGCCGGCTCTGCCACATGTCGCGTTGCGAAGCCTGAGGCTTCAGGGATTTGCGCTGATGACGGGAATCCCAGTGGCGGGGTGGACGCACAGGCTTCCGGGCCTCAAGTTTCCGGGCTTAGAAATCCAGGATCTTCTAGCAGTGAACTCAGCATGGGCGACGCGACAGGTAAGTCGGAGACAGGCAACCGCGAATCCGGCGCGGACAACGTGTCTGGTAAGGCTTCTCCCGTCTGCGGCTTTCCGACTCCGGACACCCTTGCCGGGGCACTTGAGTCCGATTTGAGGGCTGTGGGGCTTGGTTTTCGCGCTCCGTACATAATCGCTACAGCGGAATCGGTGGCTATGGGCAGGATTGATTTTGAAGAGCTGCGGACCGCGCCTCTTTCCGATGCAGTTAAAATCCTTACGGGGATCAAGGGTATCGGCCCCAAGGTCGCTTCCTGCGCCCTTCTTTTCGGGCTGCACCGCCTCGACGCATTTCCTATGGACGTGTGGATCCGCCGCGTCATGGAGGAGTATTACCCCGGGAAGGATTCGTCATTCTTCGGTCCATACGCTGGAATTGCCCAGCAGTTTCTGTTTCATTACATAAGAAATGTCTCCGAGTAGACGCCTGCGGATGGGACAGCGGTTTTTTCAGACCCGCGGGGTCGGGATTATTTCTACGAAAGATGATTTTTCAGCTGTATCCGGTGTCGACGTAAAAAGACTTCTGTGAAACCGAACCGCCGCGCTATTGCGCGGCGGTTTACCTTTATGCTCAAAGGTTTTGCGAATTTGCCCGGAACGAGACTCGAACTCACACACCATTGCTGGAACTTGGACCTGAACCAAGCGCGTCTACCAATTCCGCCATCCGGGCGATGAACTCAAGATAGCGGAAAAGTCCTTTTTTGTCAACCTGCGGCAAAGGAGCTGTTTTGTCCGTAGGGCTCCGCAGAATGGCTGATTATGCTCCGCAGTTTGGCATTTCAATCGGCGCGATTGCACTCTTCCAGTTCTGCAGAATGGCTGATTATTCTCCGTCGTTTGGTTTCCGTGCTTTGCCGGGTGCGGCATGGTATCATCCCCGTCGAGTTTGTTCTTTTTATCCGCTGTTTGTTTTTTCGAACCTTGCCGGCTGTGGCTCTCTGGACCGACTGGAGGCTGATTGCTTTGAGGAATGCGCTCATCGCTCGTAGATATTGTATTTTTTCAGCAGAAAGACGGGGTTATAAGACAGTTTCGATTTTCTCAGTCCTTCGATTCCGATGTCTTCTTCCATGTTTACGTATTTGAAGTCGTCCTTGACGAGGCGTGCCAGACGGTTGCCGAGATACTGGTATATGCCCTTTATGCTCACGTCTCCTTTTTCTGCGATGTAATCAAAAACATCGTTTGAATTGGGGGCGCCGAACGCGTAGCCGGCGGTTTTACCGTTGATTTTTACCAACACGCCGGAGATGTTCAATTCGTTTCTTCGACTCAACATATCGCGGATTCTTCGCGTTTCCGCAGCAAGATCCTCTGCTGTGCTGGTATTCTTTCTCTCGGAGAGCCAAATGTCTTGGTATGTGAGGATGTCGCGGATAATGCCGGCATCCGACGGGCGGGTCGCTGAAGCGGTTTGGTCCTGTGTGTCAAACATTGTTCTGCAGCAACCCTGATTTTTGGGGTCCTCGGGTGAGCAGATCGTTCGTTCGTTTCGACAAGCCGCTTTCTGGGGTTGGGCGAAACTCGCTCTGCTGTTGCAAATCGAGTCGCCAGCGCAGCAGGTTTTATTGTCATGACTTCCTGTTTCGCCATCGTGGAAATCCGCACCGTTGTTGTAGTTCGTTTCGCTGCTGCAAATCGCATCGGCGTGGCAGTTTGATTTATCGTCCCGGCAGAACGATTCGCCATCGTGGAAATCCGCTCCATTGTAGTAGTTCGAATCGTCGTAGCAAATTGCGTCGCCGGATTTATTGTCATGGCCGCTCGATTCGTTACCACGGCAATTCACTTCGTTGTAGCGGCCTTTTGATTCTCCGCCCTGGCAGCAAGATCCCCAAAAAATGGTTTCTACCTTGTCTCCATATGTTTTCAGCACATTGTTCACCAGGTTGCGCTTCTGTTGGAAACGTCTGCCTTTGAGCGATGCAAGTTCTTCAGTGAGATAGAAATATTCATACCAGTCCCGGTCGTCCTCAACTGCAAGCAGGCATGACAATCCGTCCGCGACTGAATGGGCTGCCTTCTCGGTGGCGTTTTTGATAACCGCTTTTTTCCCTCTGCTTTTTGCGTCATCCAGAATGAGGCGCAGCGCGTCGGGTAGCTTTGAGCTTTCACACAGTGGCATGAGATATGTTCGTTCAGTCTCTGTTTCTTTTCTCGCGCTGTGGAAGAAGAGAATGTCGTCCTCTATGGTAAATTCGTCGGAATATTTGTACGTATGGACAAACGACCACGTGCAGGAGCCGTCTCCGTATTTGTTGATATATGTCTCAAGAGGGGCTTTATCTTTCAGTGTAACGGTTTCAAAATTCAAAAAGCGGCTCATAGTCTTCGGTGTATTGTTTTGGAATCAGCGGGATTTCGGATATTGTACCGAATTCGGAATTTTGTTTCCTTAAAGATGGTAGGATTTTATCTCTGACAAAGGCCAGGAGCATATTTTTGCTATATCCAGAAATGCCTGGACAAAGACGACTCACCGCCATGATTCTCTTTCCGTTTTGAAGCATAACCCTGTACGGCCAGATTTTGCATTCAAGGGGCTTCAAATCGCCGTCTAAGGCGCAACCCGTCTTCATGTCGAGAAAAGGACAGGGAACCTCGTCGTCCGGATTTTTCCCCAGGTCGGATTCTTTAACCCAAGTCATGCATTCTGTGCCGCTGACGACAGTTTTTCGGAACTCAACGTTTCTCCAACGGGGATTTCGGCATATTTTCTTTGCCTCTTCAGCGGAAAAAACGGGGGTCTCCCACAGGTTCCTCACACGGAACACGCAGCAGAAGAGGCAAGAGGCGCAGTAGTCTTTTGATAGGATTTCGCCAAGCATGACGGAATTATAGCAAAATTATTTATTTTCGGGGAATACTGGCGGCGCACCGGTACTGTGTAGAGGCTACCCCGCGAAACGCGGACTTTCTGATGGCTACTCATTCAAGGTAAGGCTTAAAAAATCACGCCCGACACTTGAACTTTTGGATGAAATAGGGTATAAGTTATCCAAGTTGGTGGCGTAGCTCAGTTGGTAGAGCAATCGGCTCATATCCGATCGGTCAGGGGATCATAGCCCTTCGCCACTATAGCAGGTCGAGAGACCTGCTTTTTTTATGTCGTCCGAATGCCTGGCTTTCTTCGTCTCTTGCAAATCTTTGGAATACATAAGCGCTGCTTCGTATTCAGTGGTGTAGGACGGTATTGGAAACAGGTGAAAAAGTTGTTTTGTTCAAGCCATTAGAGACATATGAAACACCATCTGCTATTGAGGCTATTTGTGAAAAATATCAAAAAGCACAGGAAAAAGAGCTTGTTGATGAACTAATTTTAATATCTTGCTTTCTGCTTGATTATTTGTGCATTCATCCGTTTAACGACGGCAACGGACGTATGAGCAGACTATTAATATTGCTGTTGCTATACCGTAGCGGATATATGGTCGGGCAGTACATCAGTATCGAGAAAGCCATAGCGGATACAAAGGAAGCGTACTATGACGCCCTTCAAAAGTCAGACCGGGGATGGCACGAGGGAACAAACGACCCAAAACCATTTGTCAGGTATATGTTGAGTATCATTCTTTCATGCTACAAGGAATTTGAGGCGAGAGTATCAATTGCTCACGCGGCTGGTGCAAAGAGTACGTCTTATGACATTGTAAAGGTATATGTACGCGAGCGTATAGGTACATTTTCAAAACAGGACGTGCTTATAGGGCTGTCCAAGCCTGGGAAGTTCTTCTGTAGAATCAGCGTTAAAGGAGCTTGTAGAGGATGGCACGCTAGTGAGATTTGCGCAGGCAGAAAGACGCTATACGTAAGAGCCGACGCAGTAATTAATTAAATTTTTAGCAAAAAAATTAGTAAATCTCAGAATATCATTATTTCTTACAACAGATACTACCGTCTTAAAGTTTATATGATGACAACTTCCCCTAAAAGACATATTTTTGAAAACGGATGACCTTCATTGGCATGTCGGGTCGTGATTTTTTCGCGATACTTATTGATGGGTGTGTCAAAAATTGCAAAATGTATTATAGAACAACTTTCTGTAGAAGAGTATTCAGCCTGGCAGAAAGAAAAAATATGCAATTATCATTGTTGTTCAAGATTGTGACTATATCATAGATTATAGTTTAACAAACTATGATAGGCTCGTTGGAAAAGATAAAGTTTCCTATGATGAAATCTAGACATTCAAAGGATAACATTTCACAAGGACATAAGAACGTCTTTTCTTATCTGTTACCATAATCTTGGAACTGGAGGATTTTGCGAAAAAATCTCCAAAAAAAGAAAAATAACAGGATATGTTTTGAATTAATAAATGCAAATTTTGTATGTACAATTTCCATACATTGTATTACATTGAATGTGGAGGTACTATTATGGCAGTAGCATTAAAGGACGAAAGAATTGATTTTAGAGCTAACTCAAATCAGAAGACTCTTTTGGAGCGTGCCGCTGAACTTAAACATGTTTCACTTTCTTCTTATGTCCTTACATCATCTCTGAAGCAAGCTCAGATTGACATAGCTGAAAACGAGGTTCTTGTGCTTTCAAATTGCGACAGAGACCTTATAATGTCGGCTTTGGAGAATCCGACAGAGCCAAATGAAGCATTAAAAGGCTTGTTCAGATGAGCTATAAATTAGTTTCGATAAAAGATGTTCCAAAATCAAAACTTAAAAACTTTGACTGTGGAACAGAAGTTTTAAATGAATTTCTTTTCCGTTATTCATTAAAGAATGACACTTTGGGAATTGGAAGAACTTTTGTTGCCTTTGACGAGAATAATGAAGTTACGGGTTATTTCACACTTGCATCAGCTCAAGTAGTTTATGAAGATATCCCGGATGAATATAGAGTCAAATTACCAAAATATCCTATTCCTTCATTACGAATTGCACGCCTTGCGGTAAGCAAAGATTTACAGGGAAAAGGAATTGGTAAGTGGCTGCTTACACAAGCTTTTATAAAGATAGTCCATGTAGCAGAGATTACCGGATTATATTTTATAATTGTTGATGCAAAAGAAACTTCAAAGAGTTTTTATGAACACTATGGCTTTATTAAGTTCAACGATAAAGATTTTTCTTATTTCTTAACTGTAGATACTGTAAGAAAAGCTATGGAAGGTTAACAGTATGCGGTGATTTGCTATTTCAACAAAAACGGCCGGCTCGGTGAAACAAGGATATGCGAAAAAAGCATACAATCGGATAAACAAGTGATGATTGCTTGACTTAGAATGAACCGACCTGCCGAACAAAGGTGTCAGATACAAAGAAAAGGGTTATAAGAGGCGATATAGCCACGTCAGATGTGTCGAGTGAAGCATAGAAAACAGGCCTGTGGAGATAGAAAAGAGGGAGGATTTCGGACACCGGGAACCGGATACGGTGAAAGGAGACAAGGACAAAGGCTACGCATGTTTTTTTACAATGACAGAATGAAAGACGCGATGTGAGAAAGCGTTTAAAGCGGAAGATTCAAAAGCATCCGCACCGGTGGGAGTACCGGATAGGCTTGAAAGAAAGACCCGTTTGAAAAAGTTTAGGCGGATTTTCATAAGCATGACACGTGACGGCGGGAGAGAGTTTATGGATGCCCGTGGGATAGAGAGGAGCGTCACAAGGTCGAGAGAAAAGCGCACAAGGTTGTTTTATGACCATCCTTATTCAGCGTTTGAACGTGGGACAAACTAAAAAAATAATCGTATTCTAAAACGTTTTTTCCTAAGGGGTGCGATTTTGGAAAAGTGGAGAAACGTCAGATTTAGGAGGCTGTTTCTCGGATGAACAGTCTGCCCAGAAAGATATTGCATGGAGATAATCCTGAATCTGCTTTTAAATAATGTTGCGATTTCAAAAAAACGGGGAATTATTATTTGTAATTTGCCAAAAGCAAGTGGCCAAAGTAGTTTTATACCTGAAGCAGAATAGCATCCGAAGCGATGATGATCTGGAGAAAAATGTGAAAACAGCAATTGAACGTTTTAAAGTATTATCAGTTTCTATCAAAGAAAAGGAGAAGCGACTTGTTGGGATTCAGGTTCTTAAGAAACATATCTTTGATTACTTTAAGACCAAAGACGTATATGCGGATATAGCAAGAAGTTCTTAGAAGAGCATATGCAGGAAACACTGCTTCATAAGGCTGCCAAGAATGCCTTTGATGAGTTTCATTTGAGGAATCTTCCGAAGGTAAAATATTTAAGTGTTGAATATGCCGAAATCCTTACAGAAAAGAAAAAGCTATACGGTGAATATCGTCTGATAAAGAAAGATATGCAGGAGATTTAAAGGGCAAAATACGATATCGACCAATTCCTTGAAAGTGATGAAGAACAGAAGAAGGAATGAAGTCAGAAGAAACAATACTATTCTGTAAATATGATGGGAACCTTGTAGGTTTCGTGCTTACTGGTTCTCCTCTTTTTTCATTACTGAATAATAATTCATAGACGATTTCAGTGATTCATAAGAATTGCGTAGCCAAGCGATTAGCTTGTTCAAGGATTTCGTCTTCACCGACATGTTCGGCATAAAGGAGTTCACTTTTGCGCT
>CAMKPI010000032.1 GCA_946414625.1 uncultured Spirochaetaceae bacterium
ATTCTTATGTTAATTATACTTTATTCATTTAATTCTCTGGCAATTGTCTGATTTCAAAGTATATTGGTCTCAAACAAGTTGATTTCGTGGGATAGGGATAGAACAAAACTTTACTTGAGTTGAAATGTTTCACGTGAAACAAAATTCCTCCTGACACAACTGCCAGGAGGAAAACTTGAAAAAAGTAAACACGAAAAAGAAAAAAGCTGAAATTACTCCGCAAAAGCGAGATTCTCGACCACGATGTCCGGATCCACAGATACTTTCAGCATTCGTTCAACACCGCCTTTCAGTGTCATTGCTGCCATTGCACAGCCGGCGCAAGCTCCACGCAAAGAAACATAAACAGTTTTGCCTTCCATTTTGACAAAATCTATGTCTCCTCCATCGTTCTGAAGGCTTGGTCGGATTTTGTCTAGCGCTTCCTTGACTTTGGTTTCTAATTCCATATTAAGTACTCCTTACGACAATAGTTAAATACTGTACATCAATATAAATATTTTACAAATAATCGTCAATTTCTTAATGACAAGCGTTTAATCATACAATATTATGAGATTGTCAAAGGGATCTCTATGAAGGCAAGGAAAATAATATTTATAAACCAGAAAGGGGGTGTGGGGAAAACCACATCTTGTGTAAATCTCGGTTCGGCATTGGCAAAGGACGGGAATAAAGTTCTGCTTCTTGATTTAGACGCCCAAGGCAATCTCACAAGTGCGGTTTCCGCTGATACAGGAAAGCCTGGGGTGTACGAGTTGTTCACCGACGACGAACCTGGTGATATTGTCCAAACAACTCCAGTGGACAACCTGTTCTGTATTTCAGGAGGAATCAATCTGGCGGGGCTTGCTGTGGAGCTGGTGGATGAGATCGGCAGAGAATTCTTCTTGAAAAATGCGTTAGCAAAGTATGAGACAGAATATGATTACATTTTGTGTGATTGTCCGCCGGCCTTGGATCTCGTTTCAATAAACGCGCTTGCCTTTACTGAAAACGTGGTGATCCCTCTGCAGTGTGAGTATTTTGCTCTTGAAGGATTGAATCAGCTGTTGAAGACGATAAATTCTGTAAAGAAAAAGATTAACACTGGTTTGAAGATTCTCGGAATTGTTTTCACAATGTACGCAAAGCGCGCCCGTCTCAACCAGGAAGTTGTTGATGACGTGACAAAATATTTTCCAGATCTTGTGTTCAAGACAAAAATTCCTCGAAACATCAGACTATCAGAGGCGCCGTCCCATGGTCTGCCAATAAACGCATACGACGCCTCCAGCGCAGGTGCAAAAGCGTATAATGATCTTGCAAAGGAGGTAGTGACACGTGTCAGCAAATAAACTCGGGAAGAAAGGCTTGGGTCGTGGTATAGAATCTCTGATTGGCGATTATGATAATTCCTCGTTTGAAATTGAAAAGTTAGAGGAAGCTGGGTTGAAGGTACGGGAGATTGAAATCGGCAAAATCAGACCAAACCCCAACCAGCCCAGGAAGGATTTCGATGGGGATTCCTTAAAAGAGCTGAGGGATTCGATATTGTCTCAGGGAATAATCAGTCCCTTGATTGTAGAGGAAATTGCAAAGGATTCATATATAATAATTGCCGGCGAAAGAAGATACCGCGCGGCGAATATGGCAGGGCTTCAGACCGTTCCATGCATTGTTAGATCGTTCAACGATGTACAGAGAATGGAGGTTGCTTTAATTGAAAATATCCAAAGAGAGAATCTCAATCCTGTTGAAGAGGCACGCGCGTATAGTTATCTTATTTCAGAGCATGGCATTAAACAGGAGGATCTCTCGAAAAGGGTTGGTAAAAGCAGATCCGCCATCGCAAACAGCGTAAGGCTGCTGAATCTTCCTGCAAACATGCTGGAATCTCTTTCTTCAGGCAAGATTACCGCAGGACATGCCAGGGCTTTGTTGAGCGTTGAGAATCCGGCAGATCGGGAAATACTTTTCGGCAGAATTTTAAAAAGTGGTTTGTCTGTCAGGGAAGCTGAAACACTCGCCAGTGCACTAAACAACGGTTCCAGAGCGGCAAACACGGTGAAGGAGACTTCTTCCAAAACGAAAACCGAGGAAATTCTGGAGATTGAGGAGAAGTTTCTGCAGGTCACTGGCTGCAATGTCGAGGTCAAGGGAAAGGCAAATAAAGGTAGGCTTGTGATTCCATTCTCGAATGCGGGTGAACTGGAACGGATTTACCAACTTTTGGCTCCGGGAGATATCTTGTTCGAAGACGCAGAGGAAATTTGAACGGAGCATGGGGCCTGGGAAAGGAAATTCGGAGAAAATAAAACTAAACACTTGACATCTTTTCAAATATATGTTATTTAATATGTGTAGTAATAAAAGGCATGGGCTTGAAGAGGAAGTCGATGAACGCAGAAAACGTCGATATAAACCTCTTATTTGCTTGTCTTTGGCGTTTTGTTTATTATTTTCTCAAGCCGGCGCCTTGTTTGGTGCAAGAGCCTATATGAACACGGGAGAGATAAAGAAAATGGATTGGAAGAATAGAGACGGCCTGTATGCAGTTATAGACACAGAAAAGGGAGATATAGTCCTGGAATTGGAATATAAAAAGGTTCCGATGACAGTTGCTAACTTTGTGGGTCTTGTCGAGGGGGATCTGAATTTGGAGAATCCTGGTGAGAATTTCTATGAAGGACTGAATTTCCACCGGGTGATAGACAATTTCATGATTCAGGGAGGCTGCCCCAAAGGAGATGGCACCGGCGGTCCGGGATATAGTTTTCCTGATGAGTTCGATTCCTCTCTTCGTCATGATGGGCCCGGAGTTCTCAGCATGGCGAACGCAGGTCCAGGTACCAATGGCAGCCAGTTCTTTATCACGCACGTGAAGACTCCATGGCTTAATGACAAGCATTCAGTTTTCGGTCATGTTATTGAAGGCCAGGATGTTGTGAACAGCATCAGGCAGGGAGATAGGATCAACAACGTCACGATTGTCCGTGTTGGAAACGACGCAGAGGCTTTCAAAGTAACAAAGCAGTTTTTCTCGGATCTGGTGGATGAGGCTGCGAAAAAAGCACAGAAGAGACGGCTCGATGAACTGAAAAAAATCGAAGATGAGATTAAGAACCGTTTTCCGGATGCAAAAGAAACTCCCTCAGGACTTAAAATCGTTGTTATAAAGCAGGGTGATGGGAAAGAGTCTCCAAAAATGGGGGACAATGTGAAGGTTCACTATCAGGGTTCTCTGATGGACGGGCGCATATTTGATTCTTCCTATAAGAGAGGAGCACCTGTTATCCTTCAGATAGGTCAGGTGATAGAGGGTTGGAACGAGGCTTTGGTGAACATGACGCGCGGGGATAAGTGGACGCTTGTCATCCCTCCCGAGCTGGGGTACGGAGTTCATGGAGTCCCCGGAGTCATCCCTCCGAACGCTCATTTGATATTCGATGTTGAGCTGATTGATTTTTAGATTATCCGCAGATTTTAATTTTTAATTCACGTCAGGAGAAGCGGCATTATTCATCGGAAGCAGGGTATGGGGGACGTCCTGTTTAATAAGGAGTTCTTACTATGTCTAGAGTCGAAGTAAGATTTGTTTGCGAGGAATGTGGCTACGCTAGCCCGAAGTGGCTGGGTAAGTGTCCTGGGTGCGGATCATGGAATTCGTTTGTGGAGGAACGGATTAACGAGGAGCAAAGGAAGGGCAAAAGAATTGATAAGCCGTCCTTACAAGCCTCCAGCATACCTCTTTCAAAGGTTCCGTATGAATCTGATTTCCGATTTGAGAGCGGGCTGTCTGAGCTGGACAGGGTGCTTGGCGGAGGGATTGTGAAGGCTTCCTCGATTCTTGTTGGCGGAGAGCCCGGAATCGGAAAATCAACCTTGCTTATTCAGGTGGCGCACAACTGTTCTGCGGATCGGAAAGTTCTTTATGTGTCCGGCGAAGAATCCGCCGGGCAGGTGCGGCAGAGAGCAGAGCGGTTGGGTTTGGTTCTGGACAGGATAAATATTCTCACGGAAACAAACCTAGAGGTGATTCTTGATGTAATCGAAAAAGAAAAGCCTCAGATAGTTATTGTGGACTCCTTACAAACTCTTTCTTCTGCCGAGATTTCCTCTCATGCGGGATCTGTGTCTCAAATCAGGTATGGCTGCATGGAGATATCCGGCGTATGCAAAGAGGTCGGAGCCGCGGTGTTTTATGTTGCACATGTCACAAAGGAAGGCACGATTGCGGGACCTAAAATCATCGAGCACATGGTTGATACTGTGTTGTATTTCGAGCAGGGTGCAATGGGCGTGAGGCTTGTGAGGTCGGCGAAAAACAGATTCGGCTCCGTAGACGAGATTGGGATCTTTCAAATGTCGGACAAAGGCCTCGATCCCGTGTCCGATCCATCCATGTTTTTTGTTTCCGAGAGGCAGGATGAGCAGATTCCTCCGGGAATTGCCTTTTCCGCTGTGATTGAAGGAAGCCGTACATTCATTGTTGAGATTCAGGCCCTGGTTGTGGATTCAAAGGCTGGCTACGGTAGAATATATTCCGAAAAGGTGGAGAGTTCCCGAATCAGCAGAATTGCCGCGATAATGGAGCGTCATGCAAATGTTAGGATGACTGACAAAGACATTTACGTGAATGTTGCGGGGGGCGTGAAAGTAGATGATGTCTGCATTGATTTGGCGATAGCCGAGGCGTTGTGGTCTGCTTATGCGAATGTAAGCCTTCCTGACAAAATGTTGTGTCTCGGAGAGCTGAGCCTTGCCGGCGAGGTTCGTCCGGTGAGTTTTGCCGGAAAACGTCTTAAGGCTGCAAGCGACATGGGTTTCAAGCGAGCCGTCACATCCCGCGTCAATGAAGCGGAAGTAAGTCTGCAAGTGAAAAATTGCCATATGATAGGCGACGCGTTTGGCGTATTGGAGAGATAGAAATGGAAGTGAAGGAAGAAGGCGGGCAGGTTGTCATCTCTTTGGACGGACGTATAGACACGGCAAACGCGGCTCAGGTTGAGGAATACATCAACAGCGCGCTGTCTTCCTTCCCTGACAGAGGGCTTTGTCTCGACGCGGATAGATTGGAATACATTTCCAGTGTTGGCATACGCATTCTTTTGAGACTGCATAAGAGATTGCAAGGAAAGCTTACTATCAGAAATGTTACTAACAACAACTACGAACTGTTTTCGATGACAGGGTTGACCGAGGTCATACGAATCTCAAAAAAACTCCGCGAGGTTTCGATTGATGGGTGCAGAATCCTGGGCAGCGGCGCGAAGGGTACTGTGTATAGGCTCGACGGAGAGACCGTCTTGAAAGTCTTCGCGCCCGGAATATCTCTTGCGGAGATAGAGGCCGAGCGAGAGAATTCCAGGCAAGCCCTGATTTGCGGGGTCCCCACGGCGATTCCTTTTGACACTGTGAGGGTGGGAGATCTTTATGGATTGATCTATGAAGTCATTGACGCCAGGACCTTGAACGATATTGTCGTCGAGAACCCGGAAACGCTCAAAGATTTGATTCCGATATATGTGGCTTTTCTGCGGGATTTGAACACCAACGAGAGCAGGAACAAGAGGATTCCCTCCGCCGCAGCCCAGTTTTTGAAGAATCTCGACGAGATCGGTTCCTCTCTTGATCCGAAAGAGGAGAAGCGGCTGAAGCAACTTTTGGAGAACATGCCCGAGGAATTTCATCTCATACACGGGGACGCTCAGTTCAAGAACATCATGATGGTCAGTGGAGAGGTTATGGTAATCGACTTGGATTCCCTGTGCGTTGGGGATCCGGTTTTTGAGCTTGCCGCCCTATATGTCACATACATTCTGTTCTATGCGGACGATAACACGCAAAACGAGAGGTTCCTGGGACTCGACGAGAAAACTGGCGGTCGTATTTTTTACAGTACTTTGGAGGAATATCTGAAACAGTGCGGAGTCGGGTTTTCAAGGGAAGACGTGGATGACGCATTGCGGAAGATTCGCCTTGTTGGATGCCTTAGGTTCCTTTGTCTCATGCTTATCGACTTCAAGAGAGAGAAAAGCGATCTGAAGGATCTCAGGGTGCGCCGGGCATTGCAGGGAATCTCCGAAACAGTTTTCCTGGTGGAAGACCTCAGGCTCTTGTCGTGAGGGTGTGCGGCACCTCGTGAGATGTGTATGAGACTTGTGGTGCTCTGGGCGCTTTGCGTCTGAAAAAGAAAGAAGGGGCGGGAAGCGTTTCGGCGCGAGAAACGGAAGCAGCAGTCTGCACGATATCGGAATTGAGCGCTTGGTGCGGATAGCGGAAATGACTCTTCTCGTATGCGGCGAGTGTTTTCAGAGTCGGATCAACTTTTTCCGAAAATTCGAAGTACTACCGGAAAGGTCAGCACTGTGCCTATTATGCTGCCAAAAGTGGTTGCGAAGAAAACGGTGAACGTGTGTAGAACCTTGTTGCGGAACCAGCCTCGGAAAGTGGAGATATCGTCCGATATCGTCTCGAAATCCTTCACCCTTGGTTTTTTCAGACCCGCTTCCGCCATTCCGGTGAACATTCCCACCCCTACAACGGGACTCATCACCGCAACTGGGGCGCTCACCAGGGCTACAATCCAGTTGAGCGGGTGAGCCAAGGCAAGAATTGCGAACAACATCGTAGTAAGTCCGTTGCTGAGAACCCAAAGCATAAAGTTCTTCATTCCCTGGCTGAAACCGTAGTTCAGAAAGCAGAAGAGGATGTATAGGACGATCGCGGAAGGAATTATCCAGCCGGCAAGGCGGCCGATTTTAGACGGCGCGGGGGTTTGTGAAATCTGCGAAAGGTCCGTATCGATTCGTCCAGCCTCCAGATCTCCGATTGTTTTAATTATGCCCTGCATGTGACCCGCGCCGATCACTGCAAATTTGTTATGTCCAGCGGCGGTGTATATGCTTGTGGCGAGGTAGCGGTCGCGTTCATCGATGAGTGCCTTTTTGGCGGCGGGAAGTTCCCGGGACAGCTCACCCATCATTTCCTGCAGGGTGTCACTGTTTTTCATCTTTTCGATGTCTTCCTCTGAGAACTTCTCTTTTTCAAATATTGCGCCGAAGAGAGACACCAGAAGCTTGACCTTGTTCCACGCTCCGCTCATCGCCCACGCCCGTTTGAACGTCACTGTGATATCGCGGTCGCAAAGGGAGATCGGAATTCCCTTCTCCTTTGCATATTCCCCGGCGGATAGGATCTCTTCTCCAGGCATGCTGCCCGTGTTCAGACCCATTCTTTTTTGAAAGGATGCCAGCGCGGTGTTCGCCAGGATAAGAAAAGTCTTGCCTTCTTTGAACACCTTCTGAAGGTTCATGTTGTCGTAGGCGTTTTTCTCGGTCTTTGCTTTGAAGCGTCCGTTGTCGAGTTCCAGGCACACCATGTCGGGCTCTGTAGCGTCCAGCGTGTCATGCACTTCTTTCACGCTGTCTGCCGACACGTGCGCCGTGCCTACAAGCGTTATCGTGTCGCCGTTATCAAGGGTGAGTTTATAAACCGTGTCGCTCTGCTTCTCCGTCGTCATGCTTTAATTTTACATGTATGCACCGTCAAATTCAATGTCAAGATGATTCAGATCCGTGCGCGAGGATTCTGTGGCGCATCCCGGGTTTGGACGAATTCCGGAATTTCGTTATTATTGCAATATGGAATATACTCTTGTGCGGCGGCGTGGACAGAAAAAGCTCAGGATGCATTTTGACAAAGAAGGAGTGCTTGTAGTGAGCTGCCCTCCCGGTGTACCACAGGCGGAAATCGATCGTTTCATAAATGATAATGAGAATTGGATCGATGAGCAGAGGGGAAAAATACAAAAGCACGACATGGACACGGGAGATCGTATCCTCTATTTTGGCAAGCAGTACGATCTTGTAACCATAAACTCCGCAAAGGATGCCATGCAGATTATGGACCCTATGTTTGTGGTCTACACGACAAACCCCGCTCCGGGGCACGTGAAACGAATTGTACAGGAAAACCTTGCGCGGCTTTTGTACGAGTTCTCCAGGGAGCGTGTGGACCACTGGTGCGGCATTCTCTCCCTGCCAAAGCCGGCTCTTCAGGTGGGTCAGGCGTCCGGAAAGTGGGGGTGCTGCTATAAAAGCCGTCGCCTTATACGTATTTCACTGATGACGGTGGCGCTTGACGCCTCTCTTGCCGATATGATTTGTTTGCATGAGGTGTGTCATCTTGTTCATGCGAACCACAGCGCTGAATTCTGGGCTTTGATGCGGAGCGTCATGCCGGACCTCGAGAGCCGGAAGCGCGCCCTATCCCGTCTCTCCGGCTCTGTTGATTTTCGTAACCTTTATAGCTGAGACGGGTTTTTGCTTTCGGTTCAGAACGCTGGATTGTCCTGTACTCTGGTGTTGGCTGACAAAAAGTTGTAATGTTCCCTGCGCCCGACGGATCGCCCGCTATCCGGCTGGCGCGCATAAAGCGGCAGGTAAGGGTCCTGCCGCCGCTTTTGCAATCCGGCTGGCGCGCGCAAAGAGAAAGCAACCACGGGGAGGTCTTTCCGTTTCCCGTTCGCGATATTCGACGGGCGTGCGAAGAGACTGGTCTAAATTCTCTGTGCCAAAAACCGGCGGGGTAAAGAGAATGTGCGACGCCGAAATCAAAAGGCACCGAAACGGTGCTATCCGGCGGGTACACGTAAAGAGAAGGCTCGACAGGGGCATTTTCCGCCTTCTTTTCACGATATTCGATGTGGGCGCGTAAAGCGGCAAGCTAGACGCCCGGTGCCGATATCCGGCAGGCGTGTAAAGCGGCAGGCTAGACGCCCGGTGCCGATATCCGGCAGGCGTGTAAAGCGACAGGATAGACTCTGCGCCGATATACACCCGGGGTTCCGTCTCCGCCGGGGTTGAGAATGGCAATAGTCGGATGTATAATCTGCCATAGGAATTTTACTTAGGAGGGAAAACATGACAATCAAGGCAGTCAAGTTCAGGCGGGATGGCTTCTATGGCCAGCCGATGGTATTCGGCGGAGAGGAAGGAGCGGCAGCGTTTGACCCGGCGGTGAGGTATCGCGGCAGTCTCCAGAACTATCTCATAGACACAGGCAGCGAGGTGATTCTCGTGGATACAGGGCTGCCAGAGAGCGTGCCTGAGGGGGAACCCAGCGAGACAGCCCCCGCTTTCATGGGTTACATCATCTCGTCGTATATGGACGCTTTCAGAGCTTTGGGATACAAGCCGGAAGATGTGACGCGCATTTTGCTGACGCACAAGCATTCCGACCATTCCGGATGCCTCTCTGAATTTCCAAACGCGAAGATCTACGTGAATGCCGACGAGACGGGAGCCGACGAACTGAAGAACATTCCGAACATCGTGCCGGTGTATTTCACAGACGGACCGTATCACAATTTCCCGGAAAGCCAGAAGATAATTCCCGGGATCACTTTCATAAAGGCAAAAGGACACACGAACGGCAACAGTATTGTTGTTGTGGAGGATGGCGGTCTGTTTTATATGATCCACGGCGACATAACCTACGTGGATGAGGCGCTTTACGCGAACAAGTTATCCACTGTTTTCGACGACCTTTCTGCCGCCCGGGAGACACTCGACAGGGTTCGCACTTTTGTCCGAGAGAACCCCACTGTATACTGCAGTACTCATACGCCTCAGGGATATGAAAACCTCGAAGCGAAGAGGGTGATTGATTTGGACTCCCCGGTGCCCACTGAATTCCCGAAAATCAACTTCGGTTCGGCATATGCTCCATCTTCGGCGGCTGCAAAGAATAGCAAGTACATCTGTTCCGTTTGCGGTTATGTATACGATCCGGCGGAAAACGGAGGTGTGGCTTTTGAGGACCTCCCGGCAGATTGGAAATGCCCGCGCTGCAAGCAGGGCAAGGCGAAGTTCACCAAAGCTTGAGACATTTGCGGAAGGTTTGTGAAAAACAATCATGACAACAGGGGAGCCGCAGGGCTGCGGTGAGGAAAGGAACTATGGAAGTAATACAGAGTTTCACGATTGACCACAGGCGTTTGAAGCCCGGAATCTATGTTTCGCGTCAGGGCAAGGGCTTTACCACGTTCGACCTTCGTATCACAGAGCCGAACAAGGAGCCCGCTGTCGCTCCCGCGGCGATTCACAGCATTGAGCATTTGATGGCAACATGGTTTCGAAACTCCGGAGTAAAGGACGATGTGGTGTATGTCGGCCCGATGGGCTGCCTGACTGGCATGTATGTTGTCATGACAGGCTCCTATACTGTGGAGGACATGCGGCGCCTCACGATTGAATGTCTGGAGTGGATACTCTCGCAGGAAGAAGTTCCGGCAGCGAGCCCCGAATCCTGCGGGAACTATCTTCTGCATGATCTACCTATGTGCAAATGGGAGTGCGCTCGATACATGGAGCGCCTTCGCAACGACTTTCACAGCGAATACACACGGCTGCACATTTCGTTGGACGACGGCAAGGTGTTTGCTGACGCGTAACGAGGCCGAAATGCGGCGATAGCGAGGCGCAACGCGATTGCCGCACCGTAAAAGACGACGCATATTAATAGAGGCCGCATTGCAAAAAACAATGTAAAGCAAAAGACGACGCACCGCAAAAGATGATGCGCTGCAAAAGACGAGGGTCCGACCCGCCGGTTTATATCTCCGGTGTGGTCAGGATCCCCGTTTTTTTGTCCGGACAGAGACTCCCGCTGCGAAGAGCGGCATCGTAAACAAGAGCCAATGTAGCCTTGATGTCCGTTCCGCTTCGTTTGAAGCCCAGCCGTTTGGACGTGTCCTCCAGAAGAGTGTCGCGGTAGTAGCCACCTCTGTCGCGAACAAGGCTTGTCATTGCATTTTTTATTTCGATTTGCGGGATGAGCTGGATGCTGCGTCTGCTTTCTTCGTTTGCCGCGCCGGAACGGTACTGTATGTATTTTCGTTCGATGATTTTCTGTACATCTGATCCGGCAGAGCCGTAAACAGCCCATTTTGACGGCCAGAAGACGAGATGTTTTTCTCCGGCTGTATTTGACTGTTCCGTTTTCGGCATGTCAAGAGATCCAAGTATTTCGTCGAAAAGCGCTTTCACCGCCTTGCCGCGTTTCTTTAAACCGAACGATCCCAGAACCCTCAACTCCAATAGGTCGTCCAGAACAGGGCCTTCCGCCTCGATTACAAGGCGGAATTTCGCCTCGAGGGCTTCTCTCGGCAGGCGGAGGATTCCAGCCGAATCCATGGGAGTGTAGTCGAGCTCTGCGGCGCGGTATTCCCCTGCATAGGAGGTCTGAACCTCGGCTATAGTGGATCCAGTGGATCTGTCGCCTGGCTCGGTGTCTTCCGGTGCGGCGCCTGTGGACAGCGCACCCGCGGGTGGAAAGTCTTTTGGCGACAATGTCTGCTGCATTGAGTCGGAGAGAATCTTGGCTGTCGATAAGGAAGATTTGTCCGGGGCTTCAATTTCAGCATCCTGACGGGCTTTTTCCGCTGCTTCGCGCGCTCTCTCTTCCAGCGTCCTTACGGTTTTCAAAATCCGGGCTGTCTCCCCCGTGCTGTTTTCTTTCCAATCGATTGTCCGCATCGTAATCACGGCCCAGCCGCGTCCCCGAAGCACATCGCGCCGCAAAACAAACCTGTCGTTGGAGAGTTTTGCTCCGGTGACGGCACGTCCGTCGAGGAGTATGCCGCAGAGAAATCCTGATGGATCCACAGGATTCTTCACGGCGATGTCTATCTTAAATTCAGAAAGGCCAAGTCCGGTCGAGACCCTGAATCCGGCGTCTTCCAGCGCCGCAGCCAGCGACCTGCGCACTGCTTCGTCCGAATCCTCGGTGACATCCGGCTTTGTGAATCCTGCGGCAAAGCGGAGAAATTCTATGAGATCTCTGCCGCCTGCGCTTCCCATCATTTCAGGTGATACTTCGGCAGGATTTATGATTGTGTAGACCTCCATTAGCTTTTTTGCGCGGCTGAATGCCACGTTCAGACGCTTGCCGCCCCCTTCGTGAGCGATGGCTCCGAAGTTTTTACTGAAAGAACCCGTCTGGTTCGGTCCGAAAGTGACGGAAAGCATTATCACATCCCTTTCGTCGCCCTGTATGTTCTCAAGATTTTTTACAATAAGCTTCTTTTCGCAGTCGATTTCATTTTCGTCCCAGTGCGCG
The DNA here is from genome assembly GCA_946414625.1 of uncultured Spirochaetaceae bacterium. GTDB lineage: Bacteria > Spirochaetota > Spirochaetia > Sphaerochaetales > Sphaerochaetaceae > CAMKAB01. The sequence continues at coordinate 12,106 of CAMKPI010000032.1, forward strand.
AGCCTGGAGAGGTTCCTGTTTCGTTCGAACATCTCGTCAAGGCGATCCAGTATCAGTTCCTGCTGCTTTATGTTGAACGTGATAACTCCGATGGAGTCTCCAGAGGTGGCGGGATTTGAAAGCCGCGCCTTGATTGCGCTGACGATGGCTTCTGCCTCGAACTCGTTGATTCTTTCTCCCTGCTTGTAGAAGCCGCCGGAGAGGCGCTTGAGAACAACGCGAGAGGATCCTGCATTCACGGACGGGTAGGTTTTGAGCCGCCCGTTGTAGTATCTTTTGTTGCTGAAGTATATCAGAGACTCGTCCGCGCTACGGTAGTGCCACTCGAGGTGGCAGCTCTCAAGTCCCAGGGCGTTGCAGTCGTCAAGAATGCTGGAGAGATCCTCCAGGCTGCCGGGCTGTGTCCATTCTTCCGTCTCATCGTCGAAATTCGTTTTCTTGAAGAAGCTTGTGGGGGGCATCTGCTTGGAATCTCCGACTACTATGAGGTTTTTTCCGCGTGAGATTGCACCGACAGCCTTACAGGTCTGGATTTGAGATGCCTCGTCAAAAACCACGATGTCGAAAAGCTGCTGTCCTGGCTCAAGGAATTGCGCCGCGGACATGGGACTCATAAGAAAGCATGGGAACAGGTTTGTGATGTATTCGCTGCACGTAGAAAACAGAGAGCGGATTGAGCGGCGCCTTCCTCCGCTTGCGATGAATCTCGAGATATCCCTCCTTGCCATCTCGTCCTGGGTTTTTGACGAGATAATGTCGTTCATGATCCCGGGTACCACGCGGACCACGTTTTCGCGGTATGTTTTTTCAAGCGATGTGAGCTCTGAGACCAGGTCCTCGAAAGTGTCGTGTGTGTATCGGGAAAGGAGCGGGGAGCGACGCACCGCGGCGTTTGTTTGCGTCTTGTAATACGACGCTTTGAGCTCTTTGTAAACGGATTTGATGTTTTCTCGGCATCTCAGTCGTTCGGAAAAAGGCTGTGCGAAGCGGTGAGACGAGAACCATTCGAGAGCCTTGTTGCAGGAAGCCCAATCGTGTACTGCTGCCATATTGTCGGACCAGAGGTCGAAGCGTTCGCAAAGATCAGAAAGAGAGGAATCTTCCAGGTTTTTGATTTTCAGCGTGTTTGAAATGCCGGGGAGCAGCGCAAACAAGGCCTCGCAGGACGCAGAGAAATCGGGATTCTTTGCGCTGAATGTGAGTACAGCTCTGAGGGCGGCGTCGAGGTTCACGGAAATGTTTTCCGGGGCCTCTGGGCTTGAAAGCGAGTCTGGTAAAACCCTACTCTGGGACGGGTCCGGGTGTCCTGAGACCCGCCGTTCGGTTTTCGTTCCTTCCGATCCGCGTTGTAATCTATATTGTGATCCTGTTTGCGTCGCGCGGGCGGTAGCTCTTCTCTCGAAGCCGAATTCCAGGCTTTCAAGTCTTTCACGTGCCGCAAGAACGCTTTCCAATGTCGATGACAGTGCTTTTATGTCGCTGTTCAGATATTTCCTGCCGCTGTCCGGCAGCGTGCGTTCTGCGGCCAGCATCTCCATTCTCAGGTTTATCGCGCTTCCGAGGGTCCTGAGGCTGGTTTCTGCATTTTTCTCGTCAATGCCGCCTGTGAGCGAGTAGGAATTGATTTTTGAAGCAAAATCCCTGCGTTTGCCGCCTTTGAAAAGTCCTGTTTTGATTCCGCTCCATTCTTGGAGAAGCGATGGGACGTCCAAATCCAACGCCTTCGCGTTCCAAACACCAGAGACGGCTTTCTCGAGGTCCGCACGTTTTCTTTGATAATTTTCTACGCTTCGAAGGAGGCTCCGGGCAGATTCTGCGTCGGAGTTTTCAAGCTCGGAAAGTGCGGTGTCGCAATTCGGGTCATTTAGATCTCTGACAATCCGCAAAAGCGATTCCAGTTCCCGGAGAGAGATGTCTTCCGGAATCCGGAAGTCTTCCTGGGAATGGCTTACTGTAGCATCTCCGTCCGCGGTTATATTTGTTTCATCTGAAGCCGCCGAAGACCTTTTTGTAGCCGCATATATTCCTGAAATCAGTCCGGCATCAAGCAGAATGTCGCGTACGAGGGCGCTTGCATTTCTCAGGG
>CAMKPI010000033.1 GCA_946414625.1 uncultured Spirochaetaceae bacterium
GTTGTTCTTTCCGAAAAGGACTCCAAAGATATATGCAAAGGTGTCGTTTGTGAAAACAGCGAGAAGAAGCAGGAATATGCAGTATGAATCGACGTTTTCAAGGGAGATGAAACGCGTCGTGAAAGATGCGAGGTAGGCGGGATATGCTATCGTGAAAATAGATTTAGATATGCTGCTGTTTGAAGAGCTGAAGCCATCTTTCTCTCCTCGCTTGATTTCTGTAAGCAAAGCGAGCACAACAAGAAGCGCAACTGTTATTTCGGTATATTCTGGATTGTATATTGATACAGCCGGAATTGCCGAGGAGAGAACAGAGATTGGTTTGACTTTCCCGTGAAGCATCCTCGACATCTCGATTTCAGCAAGCAGACAAAGCAATGAGATGAAAACACCCATTGCAAGAAAACGGTGATAGGGGAGGTAGAATACAAGCAGGACTACGAAAGAGATTCCGAATATGAATGTGATGCTTCTTTTCAGGAAATTTTTCAACATTTGCATCCTCTGTTTCGTAAAACAAGTATTCTAGGAGTCATACGGCGCCTGAAACCGGATAGTATGCGCCTCATCAGGTCTCGGGAAGTGAGGCGTTAGCCGGAGACCCCGCCGAATTTCCTGTTGCGCTTTGAGTATTCCGAAACGACAAGTTCCAGCTCCTCTTTGTTCCAGTCAGGCCACAGCTTGTCAATGGAAAGAAACTCCGCATAAGCGCTGTCCCATAACATGAAGTTGGAAAGCCTCATCTCTCCCGCGCTTCGTGCGATTATGTCTGCGGGAGGCACCTCCGGAAGGTCCAGGTTGGACTCGAGAGCCTGTACGTTAATTTCAGACCCCGGGTTGGCTTTAATGAACCTGTTGACAGCGCGGACAATCTCATCCTGACCGCCGTAGTTTATTGCAAGAATCACCGTGAGTCCTGTGCAGTCACGGGTCTTCCTGATCGAGTCTTCTACACCTTTCCGGGCGTTTTCCGGAAGAGAACTGATGTTGCCCCTGCATAGAACCCTGACGTTTCTATCGCGGTAATAATCGGTCTCGGAAGGGAGCTTCTTTGCAAGCAGATTCATCAGGTAATCAACTTCCTGCTGGCTGCGCTTCCAGTTCTCGGTAGAAAAGACATAGAGGGTCATGTAATCAATTTTAAGCTCGATTGCGGCGTCGACAATCCGTCTTGCCGCTTTCAAGCCTTCCAAGTGTCCGGCGGAGCGGGGGAGCGCCCTCTTTTTTGCCCATCTCCCGTTTCCATCCATGATAAGACCGATATGCATCAGATTTCCATGATCTCTTTTTCTTTTGCATCCGCAAGAGAAGAAGCCTTGGCAATGTAGGAATCGGTCATTTTTTGAAGCCTTTCTTCTGCGGATTTCTGTTCATCCTCCGAAATATCTCCGTCCTTCTGGAGACGCTTTATGGCGTCCATTCCGTCCCTGCGGATGTTTCGGATTGCAACTTTGGCGTTTTCAGCGGCAGTTTTCGCGGTTTTCGCCAGCTCTTTGCGCCTGTCTCCGGTGAGGGCGGGAAAACTTATGCGAAGCAGTTTTCCGTCGTTTGATGGATTAAGTCCAAGATCGGCTTTCTGGATAGCCTTTTCAATTGCTCCGAGAAGGCTTTTGTCCCATGGCTGTATGACAACGAGTCTGGCTTCCGGAACGCTGACGGAGGCAACTTGAGACAGAGGCGTCTCACTGCCGTAGTAGTCAACCTTCACCTTGTCGAATATCGCCGCGCTGGCACGTCCGGTGCGCAGTGCAAGGTATTCCGATTCAAGGCTAGCAATGCTTTTTCCCATTCTGTCTTCGCAGTTCTTGATTGTGTTTTCCATAAGTCGCTTTGTAAAAATTGTAAAAATTGATGCCGGAACTGCCGGCAAAATAAAAACGAACAGTCTGCGCCCACGGATACCCGCGGCCACGCAGACTATTCCATTAACGAAAATCAGGCTCCGGCGCGATACCTGACATACTCTTTTATCGCAACTTTGCTACCATTTTCCTTGTTGAAGCGGGCAACGATCTGTGCGATTGTAAGACCGTCGTCATTGTAAATCTGACCCACCTGGTTCATGAGGCAAATCTCGCCGAGGTGCTTGTTGAGCATTCCCTTCACGATACCTTCCTTGACGTTTTCAGGCTTGTTGGAGAGCTTCTCGTCCTGTGCCACCTTGGCTCTGAAAATCTCAAGGTTCTCGTTTACGTACGCCTCGGGAACCGACTGAGTGTCGAGATAAAGCGGATCTGCAGCGCAGATATGCATAGCAGTATTGAACGCAAGGGTTTTGAACGCTTCAGTGCTGAAAACAGCGTTGTTGTCGCTGGTGAACTTCACAAGAACGCCGATCGCTCCGTCCGCATGGCTGTATCCTGTGACATTCTCACCTTCGGCAATGTCGATGTAAGACATTCTCTTGATGTTCATGTTTTCATGGATCGTGGCGATAAGAGACTTCACCATATCGTCCATCTCGGCATTCGGCTCCTTGCAGCCGTTTTCCAGCGCATATTTGCAGAGGTTCTTTCCAAGCGCCTTGAACTCGTCGTTCTTGGCTACAAAGTCCGTCTCTGATGTAACGCTGACGATGACCGCAGCCTTGTCGGAAATCTCGAAAGTAACTCTGCCCTCGTCGGTTGCCCTGTCGGCGCGCTTCTCAACCGCCGCAAGGCCGACTTCTTTCAGATACTTTAACGCTCCGGCATAATCTCCGTTGTTTTCCTTCAATGCCTTTTTGCAGTCCATGATTCCTGCATGAGTCTCATCGCGGAGCTTTTTTACCATTTCCATTGTGATTTCCATATAGTTACTCCTAAATCTGATAATAATTTTGTCCGGTAATACCGCGTAGGATCATTACTCATCGTCCTGACTGTCGCTCTCCGGAACACTCACTTCCTGGTTATCCGCATTGTCATCGGAAGAGGCAGCATCCGAAGCGTCTGCGCTCTCCGCGGCCTGAGCGATTTCTTCAGCAGCCTTCTCTTCAGGGAGACTTTCGATGATCTGCAAGCCGATCTCATTGTCGGCATCAATGACAGCGTTTGCGATAATTTCTACAAAGAGGCTGATAGCGCGGATTGCATCGTCATTGCCGGGAATCGGATATGTGATATCAGTGGGATCACAGTTTGTATCAACAACCGCAACGACAGGAATACCCAGCCTTTTCGCCTCGGCGATGGCAAGATCTTCCTTGCGGGTGTCTATGACAAAAATAATGCCGGGAAGCTCTGTCATGTCCTTTATGCCGCCGAGATTCTTCTCCAGCTTCTGCTTCTCCTTGGTGAGCAGAGCGACTTCTTTCTTTGTCAGACTGTCGAAAGTCCCGTCAACAGCCATCTTTTCGATTCTTTTGAGCTTTGCGATTGATTTCTTGATTGTTGTGAAGTTTGTGAGCATTCCGCCGAGCCAGCGGTTGTTGACATAAGGCATTCCGCACCGCTCAGCTTCTGTCTGTATGGACTGCTGTGCCTGCTTCTTTGTTCCGACAAAAAGAACTTTTTTGTTGGCTTTGACCTGCTCGCGGATAGCATCGTAAGCTTCGACAATACATGATGTCGTTTTTGAAAGGTCGATAATGTGGATTCCGTTTCTTTCTGAGAAGATGTACGGAGCCATTTTCGGATTCCAGCGCTTTGTCTGGTGACCGAAGTGCACGCCTGCCTCGAGCAGGCTTTTCATGGTTACTACTGCCATTTTTTTCTCCTGACATTTGACAGCGAAGATTCTTTTGCAAATCAGACGCTGTCCCCGGTTATATTTCTCTCCGTAACGCCGGCCGAAAGCACAAAACGATTTGGAGGAGATTTGCAATGGAATCATGCTGATCCCGACGATCGGAACAATCACCCGAACCAGCCTACAGTCGAGAAAAGCGGCGCTTTACGCCTGACTCATTCTCGCTGAATCGCTGAGCGGACTCCCTTCCTTTCGAAGTTCTCCTAACACAAGATTCCCTGGAGCAACGCTCCGCTTGCATGTCTCTATTATCGTTTTTTTATCGAAAACTTTCAAGATTAGTTAAGAAATATGGAATTGGAAGATTATTATGCGTTAGACAGATGCGGCATTACTTGGATGCGGCATTACCGTCCGACTTTTGGTATCCTGCAAGAAGCTCTCAGGAGGGGCACCATAAACGTTTATTCATAGGCAGGGATGCCTTCACTATTTCCGCAGAAGCTTACGAGAGGAAAGAGTAAAGCCGCTTTTTCGGCTTGAAATTTATCTGTAATAATCCTTTGCTTCCCGCCGTGCCTCCCTGTTAAGATCTCTCTCCTTTATTGCATCCTTCTTGTCACGAACATTTTTGCCGCGGGCGAGAGAGAGCTGCATCTTAACAAGGTTCCCCTTCAGGTAGACCTTCGTAGGAATAATTGTAAGCCCTTTTTCTTCTACTTTTCGCCGAAGTCTTTTGATTTCAGCCTTATGCAGGAGAAGCCTTCTGGCTCTTGTAGGCTCATGATTGAAAACAGAACCTTTTTCATATGGCTGGATTGTGAAGCCGATGAGAAATACCTCGTTTTTTTCAATTTTCGCGTAGGAGTCGGTGAATGAGAACCTACCGGAACGGATCGATTTTACCTCGGTTCCTTCCAGCCTGATTCCTGCTTCCAGATCCTCGAGCACCTCGTAGTTGAAATAGGCTTTTCTGTTTGTTTGAAGTATTTTTATATCTTGATTTCCCATTTGCTTCACCTGTATTTATGTATGCGCATAAACGTCAGTCGGCGCGCGCGAGTGCTGAAGAATTTTATCTTTCCAACACTTTCATATATGAATGCGTTTAATAATTCATCGTCGAACGCGAGCGCAGTAGTGTCCTATCAATTCAACACTTGCATTCATGTATGCGTATAAACGCCCGTCGGCACGCACGAGTGCTGAAGAGTTCTATCAATCCAACATTTGCATTTGTGTATGCGCATAAACGCCTGTCGGCGCGTGTGAGTGCTGAAGAGTCTTATCAATTCAACACTTGCATTCACGCGAGCGTATAAAATACAGTGATGCCTCCGAGCGCGGGAATATAATCATTTCCATGCAATGCGGAAGCCATACGTATCCGTACAGATATCCGGCGATGCTACCCCGATGGTAAACGAGGATATTGTGTCGACGTTGCTCAGATACGAGCCGCCTTTTACAATCGGGTTCACTACAAAGTTGTTCATGGAAAGGAATTCCTGTATCGATGAATTGACCGCATTGTCGTTTGGCACGTAGTATGTGGAAGTGAATTCCCATACTCCGCCGATCATCCCCGCAGGACCTACACCGTTCGCTCCGATGGCGGTTTTTGTTTTCAGGAAAGTATGATCCGTAGAGCAGGATGCCGCTGTCCACTGCAGTTCGCTCGGCAGGAAAACCTCGGTTTCGGTTTTTTTGGACAGCCATTCGCAGAAAGCGCGCGCTGCGTAGTAGCTGATATTGGTCACAGCTTTGTATGAGAGGCGTGTAGTCGTGAGTGTGACGCCTTCCAAATACATGTCGTCAACAAGTCCTTCCGCAATGAGATTCTTCTTATTGTCGCGGCTCCATTTCGGGTTTTCCCTGACGAAGAACGCGTACATGGTTTCATTTACAGGTGTTTCCGCGAGGGAATATTCGTTGGCCCCGTCGCCGTATATGTACCCCAGGACTGTGAAATCGTCTGTCTCCAGAGTGTCGAGTCCGCGCGGTGAATCATAAACCGGAAGAGATTCACTTCGGAACGATCCGTTTTTAACCGCTTCCTCGATAGGAGAGAAGTCGTAGTCAATCCCAAGAAGCGCAAAAGCGGTTTTGGCATCAGAGAGCATCTCCCGTGTCGTGATGAACTGCGCTGCAAATGGGAGGAACTGAAGGTTGTAGCCCAAATCCTTCACAGTATTCGCATAGTTTGTGAAAAGGGGAGGATAGCGATATACATTGTCATATTCTCGAATCGAAGAGTATGCGGCAACATCCAGGAAGAATTCCCGGGTAAGCGCCAAATATGCGTCTGTTCCTATGTCTGAGTTCCGCTCCACCACATACTTCCGCGGAAAGAGCCAATTGAAGAATATACGGCTCGGAACGTCGACTTCAAAAGTTTCTACCGAAATATCTCCGATTCTGTACTGTACGCTGTGGACGCCTGTGTCAAGACTGGCCGCGCATGGAGTGCCTCCTATGTACGAGCCGTCCACATATACGGCACTCGATTTGCCTGAGTTTCTGAACTCCGTGACGGTCTTTGAGCTCATCACGTCAGGTACAATTCCTGCGCCCACGATTATAATTGCAATAATGAGTATATATAAAATTGTGAGCCAAACTCCGGGCTTCATCCCCGCAAGCGGTTTGATTGTCACGGGCTCAGTCTGTGCAGTTTCTGTATTTCTGTTGTTATTCATGGCTACAAGTTTACTGATATGTAGTTTTTTTGTCAATCGAAGGGCCGTTGAAGTCGCTGGATCAAGTTCAGTTTTTGAAATGAATTCGGTTTGCAAAGAATCCGTTCAGTATTATATTGCTCTAGTAAACGAGGTTCTGATAAATGATTTTGAAAATGCTTCATTATATCCGCGGTCCGCTCCAAACACTATGCGGGTCGGATCCTCGGTGTTTAATCAGACACCCGCAACGAGTCACATTTACTTCGATTCAGTGCCGGATTTGCCCGACTTGAGAAAATTTGAGGCGGATTTATCTCTGATTTGTTCCAAATTTGTGCCGGATTTGCCTGATTTGTTATGAAAATGAGACGGATGTGTCTCTGGTTTTGATCCAAATTTGTTCCGGTATTTTGACCGATATGAGATGTTGAGGCGGATTTGATTCCGATTTGTCCCAAAATTGTGCCGGATTTCTTCCGGAATTGTGTCGCCTATGTGTTGATTACCAAAAAATCCATGTCATTCTTGACGGCAAAGCCATATCTTACTATACTTTGTTTAGTATGTTGCTGTTTGAACGTCTGTTCCATGTATTTGGGTAACTTGGGTAACGGATGGCGGCATTCGAATGGTTCGCGTGTTTGGAGAACCTGTTTTGAACAACGCTTTTGCGTTTGCAGGCAGCTTTGCCTGCGTTAGTTCCTTTGGAGGAGATATGAAAAAAGCGAAAAAAAACAATGCTCTTAGAATCTCCATTTTGCTTTTGCTTTCAATACTTGTCTTTGCTTCCTGCGGTGGGGGCGGCGGAGGAGGCGGGACAGTGACTGCCAACAATGCCAAAATCACTGTAACGTTCAACTCAAAGGCTTTGAGTTCCAAGACCATCACCGTTCCACAGGTGGTCACAAGTTCCGTCCTGTCAACCATATATTCCGAAACCGGTACTCAAAACGGCGACGGAATCACGAAAATGACATTCACAAGTGTCACAAAGATTTCCTGGGAGTTTGCCGGTACAACGAACACAACGCTGAAAACGCTTGTTTTCGACTCCGCAATGACCGAGATCGATTCCAGGGCTTTTTATTGGTGCAGGGATCTCTCTTCGGTTACTTACAACTCTGTGCCGAGCCTCGGGACAGACGCGTTCTGGTCGGATAACACCGCAAAGCACATATTCAACGGCGGAATGCCTTCCACTGCACAACTGAAAAACATGCGCAGCTCCTATGGCAGCGCGATGCTCCCGGTTATGGTAACTCTTAAGAACAGCCATGGGGGAGACAGCTCAATGCTGGTCTACCTGAATGAGAATCCAGGCAAGGCTTCCATCCCGAACACGGGTCGTGCATATGTTTTCAACGGGTATTACAACTCGGGCAGTCAGCGGGTTTTCGACGCCTTGGGAAATCCCATATCCGGCAACGACTGCATAGATTCCAGCGGCAAGTGGACAAGCCTTGACAGTACTGTGCTTACGGCGAATTTCACTGACAATTTCTATACAGTGAAATTCGAGGCAGGTGAGGGAGCCTCAGGGACAATGGCGGATCAGATCGTGGCAAACGGCGAAGGCGTTTCCCTGAATAAATGCACCTTCTCCGCACCTGCAGGCTCGACCTTTAAGAATTGGTCTGTCAAGGATTCCGGTGCTTCCTATTCCTATGCCGATATGGCAACAATCAATAATTCGGCAAGCGAAGGCTCAAGCGAGTATATTCGTGTGGCAAAGGGGCAGACGATAACCCTCGTTGCGAACTGGACTGCCGGCTACACGAGGACATACTACAGGAACCTCGACGCAACCGACACAAGGATCCTCGGAACGGTAACGCTTGGCGAGGATGAGACGGCGGCTGACATCGCCGACCCCGTATATTCCGGAAAAACGTTCGCAGGGTGGTACTCCGATTCCGCATGCACGGTTCTCTTTGACTGTAATGTTGCTCAGAACATAGATACTTCTGTTTATGCGAAGTGGAACGGAATAAACAACTATGTGATAAATTTTGATCCGGTCTTCGAGCCTGTTGGCCCTGGCAAATACTCCGAAGGGTATGTTTATACCGTTGGGGCGGAGGATGATTGGGGTGTAGTCAGTTATGAAGCTCTCTCCCCGCTGCAGGTGAACAAGGCTGATGGCCCGATAAAATTCTCGGATCGACCCATCCTGGGATCAAGCGGCTATGCCTTCCTCGGTTGGGGAACAAACAAGTACGCAATCGAGGCGACCTTTACAGCCTCTGGGGGCGTTGTGCCCGACTTTTATGGCACTCCGGTGTTTGAGAGCGGACTCATGGGAGACGGCGACACGATCACTCTTTATGCTATATGGAAATATACTGGAGGCGATATAGGCAGAACCACGTACGGGCAGCAGGATGTTCAGCTTCGTTTCCCGAACGAGGGGCGTCCAGACAGCGCCGGCGGGAGATGTGTATATTCTACTACCGGTAACAGCTTCCCGGAAACCCTGAAGCTGTCCTTTGACTTGTTTGGAGAATATACGTCTCAGGTTCAGAACACGATTTCGCCTCAGACGATTCCTTTGGCAAGGTATATAGATGCTGATGGTAATTCAGAATATCATCTTGAAGGGTTCTATACACAGGAGACCGGAGGCTTCAAGGTTTTGGAAGCGGACGGCTCGTTTGCCGGAGCGGAGGATTTGGAAAACGGTCAGGACAACGGATTCATAAAGAAGGATACCGGTGGGAATATTCTGTGGATTGGCGGTCGTGGCGAGAGTGACCAGTTATTTACGACGCTTTATTCCAGATGGGAAAAAAATTGATATGAGACCATGTCTCAGGAAGAAAGCCCTGGTTTTTTTCCTTTGAAAACGGGTGCCTGTTATGTTATTTGTTTTGCAGACAAGGTTCTATGAAGAATGATTTTTTCGACTCTGTCCAGAATTGGACGGAGTCGATTTTGACAAAAAAGAAAGCAAAACGCCTCGCGAGGAAGAAAAAAAGAACAGTTAAAGGTGAGGTTTTAGACTGGCTCCGGGCGATTGTGTTCGCTGTTGTGGTTGTTTTTCTGATCAACCAGTACCTCTTCCAGTTCTTCGTGATTCCGTCTCCGTCCATGTTGGAAACCTTGCAGATCGGGGACAGGGTGTCTGTTTCCAAGGTGACATACGGAATAGAGGTCTGGCCTGAAGGCCCGAAAATTCAGTCAGGACGCATGCCAGAGCGGGATGATGTGATAACATTCTATAATCCTGAATACGAAAAAAGGGGAATCCTATTCAATATTCTGAACCGTGTGCTGTACATGAGTACGTTCAGCCTGGTGAACATCGACAGGAACAAGGACGGGTCGATACGGGAGAGCCTACTTGTCAAAAGGGTCGCAGCGCTTCCGGGGGAGACTGTCACCTTCCGGCGTGGACAAGCATATATCCGCCTTGCCGGAACGTTTATTTATGAGAACGAAGCTGATTTCAGGATATCAAACGGCTATACAGACGCACCGCACAGGACAATAGACGAATCGATTTATGATGGATATGCAGCCTCTGGTATTTTGGAGGGGATGTATGAAAAAGGCGTCGGTTATTCGTCTCTTCCTGGATATCTCCTTGAAATGAACAAGGGTATTGACAGCACCGCTTTCTATACTGATTACTACGAGTATTCCAAAAACATCTACAAGGGACGCCTTACGGTCGATCCTTCTGATTTTGACGCCCTGAGCGCCTATACGAGGATGCGTATCGGTATTTACGTGCCACAGGGGCATGTCCTGCCTCTTGGGGACAACAGGGACAATTCGTCTGATGGAAGGTATTTCGGGCCTGTGCCGATCTCAAGCGTTACGGGTCATGCAAATATACGGATTTGGCCGCTTAAAGGTTTTGGTGGGTTAGAGAACTGAACACGACACGAGGTTTTTCTGTATTTTGTATAAGCCGTTTCCTGGTTCCAAGCGTTTTGTCGGACTCTTTTGAAGGATGATTTGCATTGGATAGCTTTCCGTTTCATTTTTTTGATTTTTCCAAGCCGACATCTCTATATGTACATGTTCCTTTTTGCAAAAGCAAATGTTCTTATTGCGCGTTTTATTCCGTCCCGTGTATATCCAAAAGCGAGATTGACCTCTATGTCGAGAGGATTGTTGACGAGATTGATTCCCTCACGGAACAAATAGGAGGCTCTCGATTCCATACCGCATATATAGGCGGAGGAAATCCCGGCCTTCTTGAACCGGAGCATCTTTTACGAATTGTAGATGCGGTGTGTAAGAGTGGCTATCCAACGGAATTTACGGTTGAAATGAACCCGGAAAGCCTCTCCACAGAACATTTCGAAGTCTTTCGGCACGGGCTAACTCGTTTGTCGATGGGGCTGCAATGCCTGACAGATAGAGCTCTGCGGTTTCTGGGAAGAAATTCCAGCCTGGATGAAACACTTCGCGGAGCGGACCTTTCGCAAAAGCTTCGGGAAGACACGGGATGTCAGCTGAATTATGATGTTATAACATGCCTGCCGGAATGGAACGATACCAAGAGGGATGTTGAAAGAATCGTGACTAAGTACTCCCCGGAGCATATCAGCCTTTATTCGCTCACACTGGAGGAGGGGACTTTGCTGTATCGGCAGCGTCCGTCTCTTCCCGATTCGGACGCTGAGGCGGACATTCTTTTGGAGAATTGGAATCTCCTTGAAAAATTCGGATACGAGCATTACGAGGTGAGCAATTTTGCCAGGATTTGCGATAAATCACCAAATGTCGATGATATAATTACAGAAGGGAGTATCCCTCCAGTGGGCTCAGCGAATCAATCGTATCGATCTCTACACAACAGCGCATACTGGTCTTATCACCAATATGTAGGTATCGGAGCCGCCGCTGCAAGCACAGGATTCAGGGATGGACGGGTAGTCAGGGTTGAAGGGAGAGGTGATTACAGAGCCTGGCGCTATGAATCGGAAGTTTTAACTCCAGACGAGTCTCTGACCGAATTCGTGATGCTGGGACTTCGACAGTTGGCCGGATTGGATCTGGATAGACTAAAAAAAGATTTTGGAAAAACTTTGGATTCAGCCTCGGTTCCAATGGGTTATTGCATTGTGGGTCATTATCTCGTACCAACCGAAACAGGCTTCTTAACCTCTGACCATGCTGCTTTTGAATTACTGGAGAGCCTTCAGGATGATTCAAGCAGTTAGACTTGTAATAGGCTGAGATGTGTGCCTTTCGCTATATTGACACCGTGATTTGTGGTGTGATAAATTCACTATGATATTTTAAAGGACAGGTTTTGGAGCGTCGGGAGGGCTGTTTCTCGGCATGCGAAGAATAACCTGAAAAGAGGATAACATGTCTGGACACAGCAAGTGGGCGACAATAAAGCACGCCAAAGGTATCGCGGACCAGAAACGCGGACAGAAGTTTACTAAATTGATCAAGGAAATCAGCGTTGCTGCAAAAATGGGAGGAAGCGATCCTGATACGAACTCCGCTCTCCGAACCGCTATTTTGAAGGCTCGCGCGGAGAATATGCCGAAAGATAACATCGAGCGGGCCATAAAGAAAGGTTCGGGTGAGGATGCATCTGTGGCGTACCTTGAGCTGACTTACGAGGGCTACGCGCCGGGCGGAGTTGCGATAATAATTGATACACTCACCGACAACAAAAACAGAACCGCCGCGGATGTTCGTTCTGCGTTGGAGAAGCTTGGCGGGTCGCTCGGAACAAGCGGCTGTGTGTCATATAAATTCAAGAAGAAGGGCATCATCACCTATGACGGAAGCAAATATTCTGAGGATGATGTGTTTACAGCTGCTCTTGACGCAGGGGCGGAGGATGTTTCAAACGACGAAGGCGTCATCACAGTGACGACTGAGCCCGGGGACTTCGGATCCGTACTGGAGGCGATGCAGAAAGCAGGTTTTGAGCAGGACAGCGCGGATATCAATAAAATCCCGGACACCTATACTGCTGTAGACAAAGAGCGCGCTCAGAAAGTGATGAATATAATAGACCGTTTGGAGAGTCTTGATGATGTGCAGCAGGTGAGTACGGACATGGAGCTTCCGGACGATTTTGAGGGCTGATTCCACCTGAGGCCGGGACTCGTTTTCTTCTTGTGACGAAAGGATTTTCAGGTTTTTGTCTGCAAAAGGCAATTGCCTGTCCGTGCGTTTCTATTCGCCTGAACTTTAGGGGCTTTAGGACCGCGCTTTGGATTTTCGGGTCGTGAAGTCGACAATCTCGGACGAGTTTCGCTCTGATTGAAGAACAATTGCCGGTTTTTGTTTTGCATAGAACGATTCCGGTACATAAAAAGCATTGATATAAAACAAATCATTATTTATCGCAAGGAGGTTCGGATGCGTATAATGGGCATCGACCCCGGCCTTGCGAACACGGGCTGGGGAATAATCGACTTCGATAGTCGAAAAACCCAGCCTGTTTCGTATGGAACTGTGAAAACCCTGTCGGATGATCGTTTGGAAGACCGGATATCCCGGATTTCGGACAGGATTGTAGAGCTTGCCAGGGAGCACAATATAGAACGTCTGAGTATTGAGGATATTTTTTTTGCAAAGAACGAAATTTCAGCAATCGGTGTGGCAAAAGTGATTGGATCTGTATGCTATGCCATGCATACTATAAATGTCCCGGTATCCGTTTTCACTCCGCTTCAAATAAAGATGGCAATAACTGGAAACGGCAGGGCGGAGAAGTTCCAGGTTCAGGAGATGGTGCGTTTTTTACTCGGCTTAAAGGAAATTCCTCGTCCGAATCACGCAGCCGATGCCCTTGCGGCGGCGATCTGCCTTGCGAACATGGGGTCTTCACTGCAAAAGATAGGCTTGAAGAGTCGTCGTGTTGATTTTTGAGAGATCGTAGCGGTTCAGTTTCTGAATTGCCGTGCTCAATCGCTTGATAAATGGGCGCTTGATAAGCAGTTTTTGATATGCGGCATATGTTTCAGTCTGTTGATAGAGGCGGTGCGGTTTGTAATCGTGTCTGAGGCTGCAGATTGTGTATCACAGCCGTGTGTTTCTTGCCTATGTCTGCAGATTTTGAACCTGCGACACGAAGCGTAGGATTCCCACTCTGCGGATTCACGTCGGCGAATGGATTCCAGCAGCCTGTCTCGTCGTCTTTTGCCTTGTAATTAGCCTCTTTTTTGGAATAGAATTGAATTGTCTCATCAGGCGATTTTTCTGTCGATGTATATCTTTTTTGAACGGGGTAAAGGCTTATGATCAATGCAATTACTGGTCGTTTGGAACATGTGAAC
>CAMKPI010000034.1 GCA_946414625.1 uncultured Spirochaetaceae bacterium
TAGAGAAGGTTCGCGTGACCGCGCCAGAGCATTTTTGGAGGCTTTGTGGGGTCGTCGTCCTCGAAATAGTTGTCAGGAACATGTATTTTTGCCCCCAACGCAACATCGCGGAGGTACTCAGACGCCAGCGTTTCGCGGTCATATTCCGAATGCCCCATGATGTAAACCTGTCTGCCTCCGCTTGTGCAACAGGCATACAGCCCTGCCTTGTCGGAAAGTGAGAGGATTTTCATGCCGGGCAGCGACTCCACATCCTCCAGACGCACCGTGGTATGCCGGGAATGAGGGGCGTAGAACTCGTCGTCAAAGCCACGCATCAGGATGGAGTCGCGCTTGACCACTCTATGGCTGAACACGCCGAAAAGCTTCTCCCCCAGCATATATTTGCGAACTCCAAAATGATGATACAGCGCAGCCTGCGCCCCCCAGCAAATGTGAAATGTGCTGTGAACGTGGCTCCGCGTCCAGTCCATTATTTCACACAACTCCTGCCAGTAGTCCACATCCTCAAAGTCCAGCTGCTCAACTGGAGCCCCGGTGATTATCATGCCGTCGAACTTGATGGATTTTATGTCGTCGAACGTCTTATAAAAGCTCTGCATGTGAGATTCTGAGACATGGGTGCTCCTATGTGAAGATGTCTGCACCAGGGTCAGCTCCACCTGCAGGGGCGTGTTCCCGACAAGACGTGATATCTGCGTCTCGGTTGTGATCTTTGTCGGCATAAGATTGAGAAGCGCAATCTTCAGCGGCCGGATATCCTGCGTGCGCGCACGGGTCTCCGTCATGACGAAAATGTTCTCGTCCTCAAGAATCTTCCGGGCAGGCAGCGCGTTAGGGATTTTTATCGGCAAATGCGGCTCCTTTTAGACTGCGTCCAGCGCACGCGCTACATCACAGATAATGTCCTCAGCATCCTCCAAGCCGCACGAGAGCCGCACAAGAGCCGCTGGAATACCCGCGGCGGAGAGCTCCGAGTCGGACATCTGCCTGTGCGTGGTGAGAGACGGGCAGAGACAGCAGCACCTGGAATCTGAGACATGAGTCTCTATCTGGAAGATTTTCAATGCTTCCATGAACCTCTCCGCCCTGTCTCTTCCGCCTTTGAGAATGACAGAGACCACGCCGCATGTTCCGCCGGGCATATACTTCTCCACAAGAGCGTGATCCGGGCTGCTGGGCAGAGCCGGGTATTTCACGGACTCAACCGCAGGATGCTTCTCCAAAAAGGAAGCAAGAGCCAGGGCGTTCGAGCAGTGCCGCGCCACCCTGACATGAAGGCTTTCAAGCCCAAGATTGAGATAAAAAGCGTTCTGCGGACTTTGGATCGAGCCAAAATCCCGCATCAGATGCGCTACACACTTGGTTATGAACGCTCCGCCCATGCCGAACTTATCAGCGTAGACAATTCCATGATAGCTCTCGTCAGGCTCGCAGAGCGACGGGAACTTGTCCTTATGCGCCATCCAGTCAAATTTTCCACCGTCGACAATACATCCACCCACTGTCGAGGCATGGCCGTCGATGTACTTGGTTGTGGAATGGATCACTATGTCGCAGCCCCATTCAATCGGGCGGCAGTTCACGGGAGTTGGAAACGTGTTGTCTACTATGAGGGGAATCCCGCATGAATGGGCGGCTTTCGCAAAGGTTTCGATATCAAGCACATCAAGCGACGGGTTGGATATTGTCTCTCCGAACAAGGCCTTTGTATTCGGACGGATGGCGGCGCGAATCTCGTCATATGAGGAGGATACGGGGATGAATGTGAACTCTATTCCCATTTTCTTCAGAGTGTGGCTGAAGAGGTTGTACGTTCCGCCGTATATGCTGCTGGAGGAGACTATATGATCTCCCGCCTGTGCAATATTGAAAATTGAAAAGAACGACGCCGCCTGGCCGCTGGATGTGAGTATCGCCGCCGATCCGCCCTCCAGGTCGCGGATTTTCGCAGCAACGAGGTCGTTCGACGGATTGGCAAGACGGGTATACATGTATCCGGGATCGTCCAGGTTGAATATGTCGGCAAGCTGGGCGCTCGTGTCGTATTTATACGTTGTGCTCTGGTATATAGGCATCTGGCGAGGCTCCCCGTTCTTCGCCTTGTAGCCGGACTGCACGCAAACGGTGCCGATTCCCTGTTTTTTCATAATGCCTCCTTCCATTTATCTTCCAAGCCCATATAGCGGAGAGTCCGCTGCCCCTACGTCGAGCCTACACGAGAGTCCGCTGCCCCACGCTCCTACGCAAAACTACTCGGGAGATCCAGCCAGAACAGGCTCTCTACAATGCTGAATTGTATGTTCCCTCGACTTCGCCCACGTGAGACTCCACACAAAACGCAATAAGCGCTACGCAGATCTCCCCGCTCCCGAGAACCGCGCTACCGCGAGAGCTCCAGAGGTTTCATCAATTTTGCAGTACGAACACACACGATCCGAGAACAAGCGTTACGCGCCAGCAGTAACCGTTCGCAACGCATTTGCAGTACGCGCGCACACACGATCCGAGAACGGTACCAGCGCGAGAGCTCCAGAGGTTTCCTCAATTTTACAGTACGAACACACACGATCCGAGAACCGCGCCAGCGCGAGAGCTCCAGAGGTTTCCTCGCTTTTGCAGTACGGGCACACACGATCCGAGAACCGCGCTACCGCGAGAGCTCCAGCTGTTCAACGTTCCTGTGGATTTCCGCCTGCCTCTGCTTCAATGCCTCGATGGCAGTCTTCTCCTCGTCCATCTTGGTCTGGACTTCCGCCATCTGCCGGTCTATCTGGATTCTCTGCCCGGCGAGATGCTCCATCTGAGTGACATACGATGCGTTCTGAGACTTGTGTATCTCAACCTCGCGCTCCAGCATCATATAATCCATCTGCAAGTTACGCTGCATAAGGTTTATATTTGCGGTACGTATACGGGTGCAAACCTGTTTGATATTATGCGGAGCGTCGCTTGTCATCCACTCATTCATGCCCTGCGCAAGCACCCTGCCGTATTCAGTGAACTTTGTCTCAAGCTCAGCCAGAACCTGTCTGTCCTTTGATTCGAGAGTTTTCAGCATTCTGCTCTCGTCACCATAGGCGCCCATGTTCTGCAGCTCTCCGCGAGCCCTGGATATGTTCGTCTCGCTTTCCTTGATGAGTCCGCGGTAGTTCTTCTTCAGGCTCATCGCGTCATCCATCTCCCGGATCACCGAGTTTGCTTTTTGCCCCGGGATATACTTGTAGTCACCGGATGTCATGAGGCGGCGGCCCGTCTCGTAATAAACGTCGTTGAGTTTGTCCTTGTGTCGCGCGATCTTCTTGTCGATACTGGAAATACCAAAACCTTCAGGTCCCTTCTTTTCTTCCAGCGCCGCCTTCTTTGCCTCCAGCGAGGAGAGAAGCCTCTCGTATTCCTTCACCGGCTCCAGGCACCTGTACACGCTCTCCGGAAGCTTCCCCTCGCTGGCTGCCTCGTTCGCAACCGCCCCGAGACGGGCAATGAGAATATTGTAATGATTGTCGAGATCCTTCATCGAGAGCTGGGTCTTCACAATTTCCTGATCTGAGGAGTTTACCTCCTTCAGAGCCTCGTGAACGGCATTTATCTGCCCCTCGATCTCGTCCTTTATCTTGATGGTGGCGCAAAGCTCTGCGTAGGGCTCGTTCGCCGGCTCGTAGCCTATGGCCGAATGCCATTCCCCCGCCACCGCTCCGAGCTCCATGTAAAGAGCTTCGATGTTCTGCTGGATTTTACCTATCTGTACCTTCAGGCTTTCGATTTCAGTATTGATGCTAGGCATGGCCACCTCGTTAAAACTTTTTCCGGGTTCTGGCGCGCCGCAAGGCCACAGCCGAAGCCAGGCAAAACCGGCGCCGGACTCCGGATTCCATGCAAGGCGCAAAGATGCGGCAATTATATCACAACTTCTTTTTCTTTCAAACTGCAATTGAATATATTTCGTTTACTTTGTAAAATACCAGCCGGCGGAGCCCTGTCACCGCCGATGTTTTTTTTAAATTTTTTTACATTTGATAATTGCTTGCTTACAGTGAATTTAACAAAAACGCCCGCCTGAGTGCATTTCACAGTCCAAGCCTCCGGAATCTTGAGGAGACCTGACGCAGACAAAGAGCCGGGCGTATGCAAAGCATGACCAGTTAAAGGAGATTTGTCATGGCAAAGGTGATTGAAACCGAAAACGACGCAATAAAGAAAGCCCTATCCGACATGGGGCTTTACAAGAATCCGGAACTGCTTGAAAACATAAGAAAAACGATAAAGAAAAACGTGCCGATGGGAATGCGCGGGAATTTCCTCGCATACCTTTATGTTTCCAGCCAGTACTACAAAGGCGACGGCACAGATGTGAAAAAGAGGCAAGGCAGGGCCGGCGTCTCCGGCGCGGAGAGGGGAGAGGCAGAGCATTCCTTACACTCAGATCGTCGAGACGCGAAGAACGGCAGAGACACGCAGGGCGTACAAAGGGGCTTGCGGGCTGAAGGACAGCATTTTGTATCCGCGAAGAGTGAGGACGAATCCCGCACAGCAGCGAATTTCGACACACGGCGCGACACAGATACCGACGAGCGGCCTCAGAGGTCTTTCCCATCTCCCCGGGTGCAGAGCGAGGGCACAACATCCATATATGTCAATGTGGGCAGAATCAGCCGCATCTCTCCTGCTTCCATTATTCAATTCATCGCAAACGGCTCCGGCCTGAAAGATTCTGATATCCTCTCTCTCACCTACAGGCAGAATTATTCCTTCCTGACGGTCAAAACCGAAAATGCCCGGCAGGTGGTCGAAAAAATGAACGGCGCCGAGCTGAAAGGAAGAAAACTGAGGGTGAACTACGCCAAGGATCAGGGCGAAAGCAGTCAGGCGTCCGAGCACTAGGGAAGGCTTTTCAGAAGATTCAAGCAACGATATGCGGATTATAAGACTGCACCTGGGTCATCTCAGGACGAATTGCTACCTCGTGGAGGGTGTTTTCGAAGGCGAGCGTTATATGATGGTCGTCGATCCGGCTGACAGCGCGGAAAAAATCATGGACGCGGCGCGGCTTCTGGACGCCTGGTACGGCGCGGAAGAGCCCGGTATCACACCGCTTGGAGCAGAAGTCCCCGGTACCGAACTCGGCACGGAGCATTCCGATACCACGCACGACGTGGAGCAATCCAGCGTTGCGTCGGGCACCTGGCAATCCGACACCGCGGCGTGTGATATCACCCACATTGTCCTGACGCACGCCCATTTCGACCATATCGGAGCGGTGCGGGACCTGAAAAGAATTTTTCCCAAAAGCCTTTTCTGCGCGGGAATAGACGAAGACACTTCGGAAAGACAGATCAAGCGTACAATGCTTGCCGCTTTGGGCGATTACTACTACAAAAAGCTGAACGTGGACCGGCGGGACATGTCGTTGCCCGAGCCTGACGCCCTCTTATCCGATGGGGACAAAATCCTGGACTTCAAAGTAATCTCCACCCCGGGACACACAAATGGCTCCATCTGCCTATACTGCGGGAGTGAGGGTGCGAAGAGTGAGGGTGCGCTCTTTGCAGGATCTCCGGCAGAAGTCAGGAACGCAAAGCGCCTTCTGGGAGGGCTCCTTTTAAGCGGCGACACCCTTTTCAAAGACGGCCACGGTCGCACCGATCTTTTTGGGAACGAATACGACATGGCGGCATCGATACACCGCCTCATGAGGCTATCGGGAGACACCACAGTGCTGCCGGGCCACGGCCCTCTGACAACCATCGGCGCCGAAGCGCGGCTCTGGACAAAGGCGGATGACACATGACGACTTCCGAGAACCTGGACAGGATTGAAATCGTCCTTTCCCGCCCCCAATACTCCGGGAACATAGGCAGCGTGTGCAGGGCGATGAAAACAATGGGACTGACGCACCTTGCTGTGGTGCCCTCTGCGGAATACGACGAGACTCAGATAAAGACATACTCCATACACGCATACGACATCTGGCAGAACCGGAGGATCTTCAACACACTCGAGGACGCTCTGGGCGGCAGCGTGCTCTCAGTTGCCTCCACCAGAAGGCGCGGAAAGAGCCGGAAGCTCACATATTTCACTCCCGAGGAAGTGGCAGAGCGCGTCTCGCACTTCGGATACGGAAAAATCTCGGTTGTTTTCGGCTGCGAGTCGGACGGCCTCTCTGACGCGGAGGTACGCCTCTGCAACGAAGTGCTGACAATTCCTACAAGCCCGTTGTTCCCCTCCCTGAACCTCGCGCAGGCGGTGCAGATTGTCTGTTATGCGCTTTTCACTGGACTTAAGGAATACCCGGCGGGAGGATTCGCTGTGGATAGGGGCCGCTCCGCTTGTGCTGCAGAGAAATGTTCAAATGCGCTGGAGACGATTGGTTATTTCAAAATCCCGGAAGAAAAGGAATTCACTACTGAATTTATCCGAGACATAATTTCCCGCGCGTCACTCACCGAGGGGGAGACACAGCGCTTCGAAAAGCTTTTCGTCAAAACGGAGCGGCTTTCTACTCACAGGAAATCTGAATAAAACGCGATCTGTTATCAATTAAAACAACCGCGGTCGCTCCAGTAGATATTCGCTTTCAAGGAATGAAAATCCGTTGAGAGCGATCCTTCCAATCGGCTTTAACCTCAAGACCATCTTTCAAGCGCAGAAGAAAATATGCAGAAGATTTGCAGACCGCGGACGGGGCGCTATGTATTTTGCGTAAATCCCGTTTTTTTCCATACTTTTATTTAAAAAACCTCAAATACTACTCAACGATTTGAGGGATATTTCAATTCCTTTGGTAAAAAAATAAAAAATCCAAAATTATTTGTTTACAAGCACAATTGTTGGTGCAATAATTTGCATAAAAAGAATGATTAGGGGTGCTTTCACACGCAGTCGAGGCTCGGGACTCCTCGGTTTCCGCGAGGCTCTTTCTGAAAGTTGCCTTTTTTTGATTAAGCGGAGGTTTTTATGCTTATCAATCTGAAAGTGAACAAGGAAGTTCGCGCGAGGAACATCGAGAGATGCCGCGAGAAAGGCATTCTGCTCCCCACTTTCAAGCAGATGGTGGATCCGTCAAAGGTGCCTGCGGACATCAAGGAGAAACTGAAGAAAACGGAGCTTTGGGGAGAGGATTCGGTGAACCTGTTCAGGATCACCTGGCACAACGAGCAGAAGGAGAAGGGTGGTCTCTTCGGGGGTGTGAACTACATCGAACTGCCTAAAGCGCTCACCGGAACCCGGGCCAGGATCTTCTGTCTTGTAGGTAAGTACTTCCCCACCGGCGCGCACAAGGTCGGCGCCACTTATTCCTGCCTTGCACCGGCTCTCGTCACCGGAAACTTCGACGCCCAGAACCAGCAGGCTGTCTGGCCCAGCACAGGCAACTACTGCCGCGGCGGCGCGTTCAACAGTGCTCTTCTCGGATGCAAGAGCATAGCAATCCTCCCTGAAGACATGTCAAAGGAGCGTTTCGACTGGCTGAAGGATCTTCAGGACAGACATGAGGGAGAGATCATCGCCACTCCGGGCTGCGAATCCAACGTGAAGGAGATTTTCGACAAGTGCCACGAGCTGAATGCTGAGCACGGCAAGAACATCGAGATTTTCAACCAGTTCGAACAGTTCGAGAACTATCTTTGGCACTATACCGTCACAGGAGCCGCGATCGAGGAGATCATCAAAAAAGAGAAGATAAAGAGCGAGAATGTGCGCGCGTATGCTTCCTCCACAGGTTCCGGCGGAACGCTCGCAGCGGGCGACAAGTTGAAAAAGGACTTCCCTGCTCTGAAAATCGCTGCCGGAGAGGCTCTTCAGTGCCCCACTCTTCTACGCAACGGCTTCGGTGGTCACAGAATCGAAGGCATCGGCGACAAGCATGTGCCATGGATCCACAATGTGAAGAACACTGACATGATCTGCGCCATCGATGATCAGGACTGCATCGATATTTACCGCCTTTTCAACGAGAAGGCAGGCAAGGAGTATCTTGAAAAGGTTGTAGGTCTCTCGAAGGCTGAAGTTGAGAATATCTCCAAGTTCATGGGCATCTCGGGCATTGGCAACACCCTTTCCGCAATAAAGATGGCGAAGTTCTACGAGATGGACGAGGACGACTGCGTGTTCACGATCTGCACGGACAGCTCGGTGATGTACACTTCCCGCCTTGCCGAACAGAACAAAATCCAGGGTCCCTTCACCGCGGATACAGCAGCCAGGGTTTACGCGGCATGTCTCCAGCATCAGACAATCGAGAACGCTCTCGAGCTGGGTTACTACGACAGACTCCGCATTCACAACCTGAAGTACTACACCTGGGTTGAGCAGCAGGGCAAGACCTACGAGGAGATCAACCGTCAGTGGTACGACAAGGATTACTGGACAAGCATTCCTCCTTTGGCGGATAAGATTGACAAGCTGATCGAGGAGTTCAACGCCGAGGTTCTCGCTGGAGAAAAAGCTGCTTCAAAACCTGCGGCCAAGAAGGCGGCTGCAAAAACCGCATCTAAGGCTGCTACTGGCAAGGCTGCTGCAGGAAAGAGTGCTGCGAAAAAAGCTCCGGCAAAAAAATCCACAGCCAAATAATGACCTGATTTAAGATCTGATTTACCGGCAACGGGCGGGTGGGCTTTTGCCCGCCCGCCCGTTTTTGAAACAGCATCCGGAACGCTAGAAAAGGTGCTTTCTTTACCGAGTATCTATGCCAGACTTCCCTGCCTGACATCTTTACCGGTTTGCTCTTAAGAGATCTTAAGAGATTTTCGAATTCAGAGAATCCGGATTAGCAACACAAGGAGAAAATATGAAATTCAGATACCAGTGCGTGACATGCGGTCACGAGTTTGAAACAGACGATATTGTTTACACCTGTCCGAAATGCGGCGGGACAGAGGATGCAGGGACTTTCCCGAAAGGATATCTCCGCGTTCTTCTCGATGAGGAATATCTCCGGTCGCTTTCAAAGAAGCCCCATGTCAGCATGTACGACTTCCTGCCGTATGATATCCCGAGTCCGGAAGTCTACCCTGTTGGGAACACTCCAATCGTCCGCCCTCGTCGACTCACGGAAAAAATCGGACTCTCGGGCGTGTTCTGCAAGATGGACACATTTCTGCCCT
The DNA here is from genome assembly GCA_946414625.1 of uncultured Spirochaetaceae bacterium. Taxonomy (GTDB): domain Bacteria; phylum Spirochaetota; class Spirochaetia; order Sphaerochaetales; family Sphaerochaetaceae; genus CAMKAB01. The sequence goes on from CAMKPI010000034.1 coordinate 9,102, forward strand.
CCGGCAGCTTCAAAGACAGGGCGTCTCAGCTGATTGTGGGACAGGCTCTTGCCCACGGGATAAAAAAAATCGCCCTCGCCTCCACCGGAAACGCCGGGGCGGCCATGAGCTGCGCCGGAGCAGCATACGGGCTTGACATCATCCTGTTCGTGCCCGAGACGGCGCCGATCAACAAACTTATGCAGTCGGTTCTGTACGGAGCCACCGTTGTACCAGTGAAAGGCACATACGACGACGCGTTCCTCCTTTCTATCGAATATACAAAGCATTTTGGAGGAATCAACCGCAACACTGCATACAACCCGATGACAATAGAAGGAAAGAAGAGCGTGTCGATTGAACTCTTCGAGCAGCTGGGTCGGCGTGTGCCGGACGTGGTATATGTTCCCACAGGCGACGGGTGCATCATAAGCGGCGTTTACAAGGGATTTTTTGATCTTTGGAAGGCAGAACTGATAGAAAGGGTTCCGACGATTGTTTGCTGCCAGAGCGAGAAATCCAATGCAATCTCCACAGCATTCAGGACCGGTGTCTACTCTAACATTGAGGCGTCCACCAGGGCGGACAGCATCTCTGTGGACTGTCCGGCTAGCGGAAGAATGGCTGTCTCATTCATGAAGGAATTCGGCGGCTATGCGGTGGAGGTTTCCGAAAAAGAGATACTCGACGCCCAGATGAGCCTTGTGAGAGCGGGAGTCTTTGCAGAGCCTGCTTCAAGCGCGGCATGGGCGGCTCTTGAGAAGGATAGGGATAACCTTGTATCTAAGTTCGGCAGAGATGCGAATGTCTGTGTGCTTCTCACCGGAACGGGCTTCAAGGACATGGCAGTGTTCGACGGACGTGTATCACTTCCTGAATCCATTGAAAACAGCAAGGAAGCGGTGATAAAGCGCTTCAGCTAGGCCATTTTTAGTGCATAAACCGGTGTTTCGCCGGACCCTCCAGAGATGTGTCTGCATCATGACTTTGCATGAAATGTTCAGCGCGAAAACGATGATTCAAGGATGCTCTCTTCACACACCAATGATTTATAAATAAAAGGCTCGCCCTTTCGGGCGAGCCTGATTTTTCATAGAAACCTACCTATCCGGTTTATATGGGGCTTTAGAGCCTGCATCAACTTGATGCGCAAAAGCACTGCAGAGTTTTAGCAGACTCTAACACCCTTTGAAACACAGATCAGGTCAGTTCTTGCGGGTGTAGGAAACAACACCGCTGCTGATGCATCCTTCCTTCTCAGCGAAGGCCTGGATCTCAACTCCGCGAGCAACCTCGAACTCACCGCTGTAAACGGTGCTGGCTGTCGTCGGTGTCGAACCATCAGTCGTGTAGTAGATAACAGCACCCGGAGTATCACACTCGATCTCGATGCGGAAGATGTTCGGCTTCTCCTCGATAGGCACGGAGCTGAACGCAACATCCTTCACCAAGATATCGTAGCGTGCGCGAGCAACGCTGCTTGTCTCGTAACCATCCTTCACGCAGACCGCGCGGAGCGTTGTGCCCCTATCGAAGGTGAGCGTGGAACCCAAGTTGTACTTCTGACCCTTCGTGGCAATCTCTGCATCAGAGACAGTGTTGTCTGTGGTGTAGTAGATGTCAGCGTTGAGAGTCTCGGCCATGCCGGTGCGCTCCATCGTGGTGGAAACACTGTTCTTGTACTGACCGCTCGGCGTGATGATCACAGGAGGATCAAGGGCACGGATAGCCTCATACTCGAACACAGCCTCGTCGGAATCAATCCAACCAGCCTTGGTGGCGTATGCCTTCACCTCGTGCTTACCCGCGAGCAAGGGGAACGGACCAGTGTAGTCCTGCATCCTGCCGCCGTCAACACTGTAATGGATCGCGGCACCGTCGGTGGCGTCGGAGAGCGTCATCCTCTTGTTGGAGGAATAGATCGTGCCGGCGTCGATGTCTCCGGTCGGAGTAGCAACCTGGAACTGATACTTCAGCCACTCGGAAGGATCGCTCTCGATGCTGCCAGGAACAACTGCGATTGCCTTGATGTCGGTTTCCTTGTCAAGGTAGATCGGAGCAGTGTACTTGGTGGAGTGCGTCGAAGGAGCGGCTCCGTTCAAGGTGTAGTAGATATCAGCGTCAGGCGCGCCGATTGCGGTCAGGGTGACGTTGATCGGTGCCGGGAAGGCTCCGTCCTTCATCGAACCCGTGCCGGGCTTCGGATCGGCGTCGATTGCAACCTGGCTCTTCACGTTGTACGTCCAGGCGGCGATGTCGCTCGGGAGGTAACCGTTGTCAGCCGCGATGGCGCGGATCGTCATGTTGCGGTTCACGCTGATCGGAGCGTTGTACTTCTGGCTGTTCGTGGTGGGCTCGCTGCCATCCGTTGTATAGTAGATGTTGCAGCCAGGAGTCTGGTTGCTGAGCACCGCGCTGAACGGGCTGTCATACGTGCCGGAAGCATGATCGGAGACAGGCGGCAGAGCCTTGACCTGATACTCGTATGTTCCGACATCCGAATCGATGTACTTACCGTCGAGAGAAGCCGCCATCGCCTTGATCGTGGCACCCTTCTCCACATTCACGCCTTCGCCGGTATAGCGGATGCTGTTCCTACCGGGCTCGCTTCCGTCAACCGTGTAGAAGATTGTGCAGTCCGGGGTGACGGTGGACAGCTTGATGTTTGCCGGCTCCGGATAGAGGTATGTTCCAGGCGCCTTGTCGGGCGTGGGAACCTTGGCCTTCAGGATCTCGACGCGTCCGGACTTGGAAACGGGAGAGACAACCATGTCGTTCGCAACTGCGACGGCGCGGTACTCCTTGGTTTCCGTGATGTCGAAAGCACCCTTGAACCTCTCACCCTCGATGTGAAGGCGGCTGTCAGGAAGCTCGGACTCGTTCTTGTCGGTATAGATGACAGCAGAACCGTACACATCCGGTTCGAAGTCGATCTTCTTGCTGCCGTCGCCGTTGTTAGCGATCTTAAAGACAGGCGCGGGAATGATTCTCTCGTGAGAATTGAGGCTGTCCATGCCTCCCATCACCGCTGTGTTGCCAAGCTCTCTGGAATAGAGGTAGTTGTTGGAGCTGTCCACGAAATCGGCGACAACGTTATACGTGCCGCTCGCGATACCGTCGGCAGAGCCGGAGAACTTGTCCCAGCGCCTCCAGTTCTGAACCTTTGCAAGGTCGAACTCCTTCACAGGACCCTCGTCCTTGGCAGCCTCAGTGTCGCGCACGGAGATGTGAACGTTCTTCACACGGTCAGCCTCGGGAACGTCGATACGAACCTCAAGACCGCCCTCTCCATTCTCCACGCGCTCAGCGTTAAGATAAACATGGCTGGCGTCGCCTGCGGAGACCTTGGCGGTCTTCTTCGCCGTCTCAGCCACCTTTACACCATCCGCATTGAAACCCTCGGCATAGACAGTCCAATCGCCCTCTTCGAGAACGAACGCACCGTTAAGACCGGAGAATGTAGCGGACTTGCTTGCTGAACCCTTGCTGGCGTAGACCTTGTACTCGGCAACCTCGGACTTCTCAGGAGCCACCAGATCCTTCAGCGATGCCGGGATCACCGACACGTTAAGGATAGGATCGGCCTTCTGGACGACCGTGGTGTTCTGCACTGCAGGCTGCGCGGACGCCGCCTGGGCACTCTGCGCGGGAGCTGCCACAGCGGAGGAGCCGCTCTGAGCCGGAGCCGCGCTGTTCGTCTTGTTTCCACCGCAGGAGACAAGGCAGAACGCCATCGCAACAATCAACAAGAAAGTAAATGCTTTGAATTTTTTCATTACTTCCTCCCAAATAAGATGCTTAATCTTAAAAAAAGACCTAGCGTTTCCCTAGGTCTCTCAAGCCACCTGTCAGATTCGAACTGACGACCCCGAGATTACAAGTCACGTGCTCTGGCCAGCTGAGCTAAGGTGGCGCTTGGACGAATCCGTCCTTTTGATTCGCGCCCGAAATACTTCAAATCGCTTATCATTTACAAATGTAACTTAAAACACAAAAAAACACAATAGGTATTTTGCTGATTTTTACCGCTTCCATTCTTTTCATCCGTCCTCCGCCCGGCTCATTTTTTTGTTGCGCTTTGTTGCATACGGTCTTAAAATCTGTTTTATATAGACATAAGAGACTTTTTCGGCAATTCACGCGAGTGCCAGAGGGTGGTGCCGCGCCGTCCCGAGGGAGCTCTTT